>CBDTVG010000168.1:0-5259 GCA_965363745.1 uncultured Candidatus Electrothrix sp.
TGGGCGGTGGTTTTCGCACGGGTTGATTCAGTTCCCCGGCATCCTGTTCAACTTTACGAAGCGTTGGGCTATTTATCTACCGCCGTTGCTCTCTATACCCTCTACCGCATCGGCAAAAACAGGTGGCCGGAAGGGCGTATAGTTGGATTTTGTTGTATCTTCGTCAGCATCTTCAGATTTTTTCTTGAATTTCTTAAAGAGGGACAATCCTCTCTAGTTCAGCAAGGAATGCGTTTAAACATGGGACAAATACTTTGTATACCACTTATACTGTTTGGTTTTATTATGATATTGGATTTGCAACATAAATTATCGAATAGGATGAAGCCCGATGAACCAAAAATACCCTGATCGTAAATGCGACGACCAGGGCTTAGGATAAAAATAATTCAATCATTTAACGAAGATCGGTTATGCAACCGGTCGCAACCGCAACGACAAGCGCAACAGCGATAATGGTGGTAACGGGTGAGTTGATGACTCTGATGTAGATGCTCTGTAATTTTGTCATGGTCTTTCCTCTTGGTCAGCAGAGATTTGCTATTCGGCATTCATGCCCGTTCCTCACTTTATATTTTACGGTAAAACGGTAAAAAAGTATAAAAAAAATTTATTTATCCATAGCCAAAGTATCCCATGCCTTTACATCATTTTAACAGAAAAATCCTCCGTAACACCTTCTTTATCTCATTCCTGATAGTCGGCATTATCCCCTGCTGCACAGCAACCTTTAAGACGCTTCAGGATGTGGAAAACCACCTCGCCGGTTCTCTGAATAATGAATTGCATTTCATTGCCGGTCAAATGGTTCGCCAAATTAATCAGGTGAATCGGGATAGTATTGATAAAAAGGCGGAATTGGGTATTGAGAATTTCACCTCCGCCTTCATTCTCGACATCAAAAAAATAATACTCCGCAATATGCTTTTTTCATTCGTTTTAAGTGTATTTTTTTCCACGCTGTTCTCCTGGCTTGTTTCACGTTTCATTGTTCGCAAAGCCGCAACAGCGGAAAAAAACGCCAATCCCGCCAAATCAAAATTTCTCGCTGTTATGAGTCACGAGATTCGTACGCCTATGAACGGGATCATCGGCATGGCCGAGCTGTTGCTTGAGACGAAGCTCAATGAAAAGCAATGCGGCTTTGCTGCGGCTATTCATGCTAACGGCAACAGTCTGATCCGTTTAATCAACAATATTCTTGATTTCAGCAAGCTCGAAGCGGATAAAATTGTGCTGGAAGATCGTCCAGTTGCTATTCGTAACGGCGTTGAAAGAGTCCTCGCGTTGATGGCGGATAAAGCGGAAAAAAAAGGGCTTGAACTCATTTCCGTCCTTGATCCGCAGCTGCCTCGGCAAATCATCGGCGATGCGGTTCGTCTTGAGCAGGTGCTGTTCAACCTGTTGGACAACAGCCTTAAATTCACGCATAACGGAAAAGTGGAAATCTCGGTCTCCGTCAAAAATCAGGAAGCGGGAAGCTGGCCGCTACTGGAGTACAGGGTTCGTGACACCGGCATTGGCATTGCACCGGAAGAGATGAAGAACCTCTTTCAGCCCTTCATCCAAGCTGATTCATCGACAACCCGTCAATACGGGGGTGCCGGACTCGGTTTGTACATCTGCTCCCGTCTGGCGGGTCTCATGGGGGGTGAAATAAGGGCGGAGAGCGAAATCGGCAAAGGTTCCTGTTTTTTCATCATCATTCCCCTGCGTGTCGCCGCAGAGGAGGCGAATACGGCGAGAAGTGGGAAAAAAACGAACGGTCTCCCAAAAATTTTGATTGTTGAAGATAACCAAACCAACCAGATGTTAGTACGCAATTTTCTCGCTCGGCTCGGCTGTCAGGCCGATGTGGTGGACAATGGCGCCAAGGCTGTCCAAGCCCTGAATGAAATGGCGTATGACCTGGTGTTTATGGATATCAACATGCCGGTCATGGATGGATTTGAGGCGACGAAACGCATCCGGGCTCAAATTTCGGTTGACCGCCAGCCTTGGATTGTTGCTATAACGGCGAATGTTATGGAGGAGGATCGGAGGATTTGTCGCCGGGCCGGTATAGACGATTTTGTTAAAAATCCGTTCTCCAAAGCTGAATTCGTCCGTATATTGGCCCCGTGGCTTGGTGAGGAACAACGGAACGAGCTGACAAGCAAAAATGACGACAGTGCTGACAGTGGTAAATTAACGAAGGAGAAGGCATCTCCCATGCTTGTCGATATGGATAAATTTGAGGAGATACGGCAACTTAGCGACGAAGTCAGTTCCCCGGAAAGCCCTGTGAGCATGTTGGATGAATTATTTGCCGCCTACCATACCCAGGCGAAAGAGAGCATTTCCCTATTGACGGAATATATCGGACAGGAAGATTATGCGGCGACAGTGTCTGAGGCCCATAAACTGCGTGGACTGTGTTTAAATCTTGGTTTGAATGTCATGGCCGCCTTGACGGAGATGATTGAGCATCATCAACCTGAGGAACGGGTCGGTCTCAAGGGGTTGCTCAAGCGGCTCCGGGTAAGTCATATTGAGACAAATAAAATACTTGCTCGAATTTTTGAAAATGTGGGAGAAACGGAGAAGGCGGAATGAAAAGAAAGAGCGTGGGCGGCCTTATTTTCCTTTTTCAAGAGATGTCAAGGTTGAGGCGAGCTGATCCGGTTGAAAAGGTTTGTTCAGATAGCCGTCCATACCTGCGGCGAAGCAACTCTCCTGCCCCTCCTCTTCGGTATTTGCCGTCAAAGCGATAATCGGCAGGTGCTGCCCCCGGAGTTGAACAATCAGGGTCGCGGCAATTTTTGGAAGAACCTCCGAGATTATATCCCGCTTGACCGGCTCGCCGGATTCCAGAGAACGGATAATCTTCGTGGCGGTCAGGCCGTCCATAACAGGCATCTGCACATCCATAAGGACGCAGTCATAGCTTTCTTCCACTAATTTTTCCAAGGCTTCAACACCGTTTTCAGCAATAGTGACCAAATGCCCGTGCTGCTTGAGCATCATGGCGACGAGTTCACGATTGAAGCGACTATCATCCACCAACAGGATTGACAGCCGCTTCGGCGTTGCGGTTTGAACAGGTTTCACTTTCTCAGAATCAGCGGGAAGGAGGGGGATGGAAAAGAAAAATTCACTGCCGTGGTCCGGTTTACTGCGAACATTAATCATGCCCCCCATAATGGTGATCAGGCGATGGCTGAGGGTCAGGCCTATGCCGATACCGCCGTTACTGCGAGTAAGAGAACTGTCAGCTTGACAGAAACGGCCGAAAATATGATGAAGATGCTCCTGGGCGATGCCGACACCATGATCTTTAATACTGAAATAACAGACAGCACTGTTTTCTGTGAGCGATTCAGGACGAACCGTTTCAAAACCTGCGGCATTATTCGTCACCCTGATGACAACTTCGCCGTAATTGGAAAATTTGATCGCATTGTCGACGAGATGTTTCAATATTTGACCTAAGCGGCGCGCATCACCCCAAAAAATGCGATGTGAGAACTCCTTCAGTTCAGAGCGGAGAAAAATCCTCTTTTTACCGGCTTTGGTCGTCAGTTTGCCGATGACTTCGTGGACACAGTCCTGAAGGTTGAATTTCGTCTCCGCAAGGTCAAGTATGTTGCTGTCGGCGCGGGAGTAGTCAAGGATATTGTCGAGGAGGTCAAGAAGATCGTCACCGGAGTTCAACACCTTATCCAGATAACGCTTTTTATTTCTGTCCGCTTCGTCGTCTTTGAGCAATTGAGCTAAGCCCATAATGCTGTTCATCGGAGTTCGTATTTCATGGCTCATATTGACCAGAAAATCCGACTTGGCTTGATTGGCGCTCTGGGCCTGCTCAAGGGCTTTCGCCAATATTTTTTCAGTGTCAAGTCGATGTCTGGAGCCAGCGAAAATCACTGCGGTCAGGCATAAGGCCTCAATTTCTAGCTGAGTCCATGCTTTATTGCTTCGAAGTTTTTCAAAACCGATGAAACCGTAGAATCTTTCATCATGCCGAACAGGCCAGAGGATCAGGGAACGGCTGTCCCGCATCACCGGAGGCTGGAGCTCGCGACCTTGATATTCCTCTATGGAACCGCTGGTTTGTTCACCCTGGGCCAGCTTGGCCAGCCAGTGTTCTTTTTCTTGAAAATCGGCTCTGTCCGCATAGATAATCGCGGAGGCCTCATGTTTTGTCGCAGGCGCGGCCAGCCATTGATATCGAAGGTGAAAAGATATTTGCGCCTCCGCGTCACCGATATAACCGTCACCATGAAAATCAGTTGCATAGTGGCAGACCCGGTCGACATCGAAAAGTTCACCCAATTTGCATAATAACAGGTCAAAGGTTTGCGTATCCTTAGGATTAGCGAGCAGATCCGCCGCAGTGATATTAGCCACGTTGAGGAACTCATCCCTGCGTTCCAACATGCGCTGATGAGTTTGTATCTGTCGCTGCAAGTCCTGTTTTTCAATGCAATGATTGATGCAGAGGACAAGGGTTTCTATTTTGACCGGCTTGACAAGGTAATCGTATACCCGCTGCTGGAGGGCGTTGATGGCGGAATCAAGATGAGCGTGTCCGGTCAAAATGATGACCGGGAGGTCAGGGCAATGCTCTCCTGCCCAAGTGCAGAGATCCAACCCACTGATATCCTTCATGACAAGATCTGTGAGCAACAAATCATAGCTGTGAGAGCGGAGTCGTTCTATTGCGGTCTCGCCGTCAGGAACCAGCTCCATCTTAAATCCCGATCCCTTGAGAGCCATTCCGAGGAGTTCACGAGTTTTTCTGTCGTCGTCCGCGAACAGAATTTTTTTCTTTCCGTTTTCGCTTTTAGAATTCATACCTTTTTTCCTTGGCGGGCTGTTTCGCAGGCATTTATTATTTCAGTACAGGGTGAAATCCGCCAAAAAATAGCATCAGATATTTTTTCAGCTTTTCGTTTGATCAGACTTGATTCATCAAGAAATTAACAGTATACAATATTATTACTGTTCAATACAGTTAAAAATGTTTAATTTTTTGATAACTATACAATTTTATTAAAAAATAAGCCCAGCGTAATTTTTATTTGATTTGTATAAAAAATCCAATTTGTTACTGTGAGATTGACTGCTGATCATTAATATCATATTATAAGCTGAAAAAATAGTCAAAATATGAAGTGAATCTTAATGATATTTATTATTATTAATAATATAATTATAGATTATTTTGGCATGCTTCATATGCACCCAAAAGTAGTTGACACTTTCCGCAAGAACTGT
>CBDTVG010000169.1:0-5248 GCA_965363745.1 uncultured Candidatus Electrothrix sp.
CAGAAGACCTTTTACGGGCTGCTGGCTAATGTGACAAAGTAGAATTAGGAATGAGGATTTAATAACTGCTTCATCTGTCTAGCCGGGCAACACACGGTGACGGTGTCGCCTGCACTAAATACGTCAGTTATTTAATTTCCGTTCCTTAGGGTATTCTTTCGGCTTTCGGCGGGAGTAGGTCGGAGTGAGGAACGAACCCCGACAAGAAACGTTGATGTTGGGATTTGCAGGCTCGCTAACCTACCAGGCTGATTTGATCAATTGCCAGTTTCGTTATTTCTTAACGCAGTCTGATTGAGAGCAATGAAATTAGACGATTTTGAAAAATGAGTTGTCCGCTTTCATTTCACTCAACAGACCTACCTAGCTATGACATTTTCAGAATCGGACGTCCGTCGACCCATATGGTTTCGTGTACCATTCCTTCCGTATTACCGCATCCCGCCTTCAGTCCGCTACGGATTCCTTGTTGTTGTTTTTCTTTTTTCTCTTCACTTTGGCTGTATTCTGTTTTTTCGATTGAGATTCGTTTCATGCTGTGCATTTCCTCCGTAATCTTTTTATTATTAGGAATGAGAATTTAATAACTGCTCCATTTGTCTAACCGGGCAACACACGGTGACCGTGTCGCCTGTACGAAATATGGCAGTTATTTAATTCTCCTGGTACTTAGTGATATTTCGGCATACCTCCGCAACGAGCGAGATACTTTTTATGCCTTCATTCGAAAAATGAGTTTACCATGTTGAAACTAAAAAGTAAAGAGCAGCTGAATCACCCCTGTTGCAGCAATGAGATTATTTTTTAACTAATTGTTTTTCCGATAAAGTCCAAATTTATAATTGCTGGGGTAGATGGACAACTATGTCTGAAATTCACAAAAACAAGGGTAAATCAAGATGCTTTTTCTATCCATAGGAATGAGCAGTTTAATAACTGCTCCATTTGTCTAACCGGGCAACACACGGTGACTGTGTCGCCTGTACGAAATATGGCAGTTATTTAATTTCTGCTCCTAAACATCGCTCTGTTCAGAACCGCTCTGAATCATTTCTCGGAGTTTTTCCGCAAATTTTTCCGTGGCTAAAGGCCTGCTGAAATAATATCCCTGGGCTTCATGACATTTTCTCTTCTTAAAAAATTCTAGCTGATTCTTGGTTTCAATGCCCTCGGCCACCACCTTGAGGTTGAGGTTTTCGGCCATGGAAAGGATTGAATCAACAATAATAGATTCTCCATCATTCTGTGCAATTTCAGAGACAAAGGTTTGATCAATTTTAAGAGTGTTGATCGGGAATTTTTGCAGATAGGCAAGCGAAGAGTAGCCCGTTCCAAAATCATCTATAGCTATTCGCACACCCAGTTGTCGAATTTGTCGGAGTAGCTCCGCAGCCTCATCAGGGCGTTCCATAACAATGCTCTCTGTGATTTCCAGTTCCAAAAAGCTCGGGTACAGACCAGTTTCATCGAGAACCTCCACAAGAAGGGCGAGCAATTTTTTATCCTGAAACTGCTTGGAAGACAGGTTGACCGCTATCGGATAAAGTCCCAAGCCCTCCTTTTCCCATGCTTTGACCTGGCGACAACCTACCTTTAGGCCCCATTCTCCCAGCGCCAGAATGAGGTTACTCTCTTCGGCGATCGGAATAAACTCCGCCGGTGAAATTATTCCTTTTTCCGGGTGATCCCAGCGTATAAGAGATTCCATTCCCACTATCCGTTCTGTCAGAAAAGAATACTTTGGTTGATAATAGAGAACAAACTCTTCGCATTCCAACGCCCGCCGCAATCTTTTTTCCAGCGTGGTTCGATGCACCAGATTTTCGTTCATTTGAATACGAAAATACTGATAATCTTCATATTCTTTTTTTTTGGCGAAATGCATGGCCATGTCAGCGTTTTTGATAATCGTTTCAGTATCCCTGCCGTCCTCTGGGTACACACTGATGCCGATGCTGGCATCAATAAATATTTCTTCTCCAGAAAAATGAAAGGGTTGGCGCAACAAATGCAACAAATGTTGCGCTATAGAGCCGACAGCCTCCTTCAGCTTGACTTCAGAAAGAATAACCGTGAATTCATCGCCGCACAAACGTGATACTGTATCGGTTTTTCGCACTCCGCTCCTAATGCGTTGAGCGACCTGAACAAGAAGATCATCACCGGCTTTATATCCGAGAGAATCATTTACATCCTTGAATCGGTCAAGATCAATATATAATAAGACCAAGGGGATATCATGAGATTGGCTGTTGAGTAGAGCCTGAGTGAGCAATTCCTCAAATAATGTCCGGTTGGGCAGGTTGGTCAAAGGGTCGTAGAAAAGCAAATCCTTTAACTGACGCGCCACTTTTTTTTCTCTGGTAACATCCGTAAAAATACCGACATAATTGATCGTCGCACCTGTGGTGTCACGTATGGCATTGATGGTTAGTTTTTTTTGATATATTTCACCATTTTTGCGGCGGTCCCAGATTTCTCCCGACCAGATTCCGGTATTCAGGAGTTGGCCCCACATTTTTTTATAAAATGATTGATCATGATGTCCTGATTGACCAACGCGCGGATTTTTCCCCACAACCTCTTGTCGCATATAACCTGTAATTTCTGTATATGCCTTATTTACCGTCAAAATGACAGCTTCAGTATCGGTGACAATTATGGCTTCCTTGGCGTTTTCTATTATTTTTTGATCCAGCCGCACCTGATATTCCAGTTCTTTGCGCTCGGTAATGTCCGTCTGCACATACCCGACACCGCAGATTTCCTTCTCGTTGAAGGTAAGAGGAAAACGTGCGGTGCTGAAGGTTCTCACTTTATTTTTGATAGAAATATCTTCTTCGTACTCTGTTTTCAACTTCTGTTCTGCACTGCCCAGAGAGTCAATAAGCTTCATCTTTTTGATGTACGGCAGAATATCCTTTGCTGATTTGCCGACGATATCTTTTTTTTCAAGGCCGAAAATTTCTTCAAATCGTTTATTGACCCAAACAAATCGTCCCGCAGTGTCTTTCACAGTGGCGGCTGCCGGTAAATTTTCAATAAACGTGGAAAACTGTTTTCCTGATTTTTCAAGTTCCTTGCTAGTTTTTAGAAGGATTTTTATCTCTCCTCGGCAACTGCGCAGAAAAAAATAACAGAAAATAAGGTAGGAAAAAAAAGTCAACATATGCCAAAGCCACCATATCCCGTCCCACGGAGAAGCAAGTGGAGACAAAAAGGCTGCAAAGGCGAAAAAAAGACTCCCGTTCGCAGGCAGAAATCTTTGCCAATGGGATGTATTATTTTCTCGCCGGAGAAAGTGCCACCAAGCTGTCATAAATCCGATACCGCCGACTATATTGAGCAACTGAGCGGCGGGAACAAGCTGTCCGTCAGTTTGCATCATCGCAATTCGGTCAGCGAAAAGCATGGATACGATTCCCGAAAACAGACAGAAAGCAGCCATCAGGCAGGGGGCGATCCTCAATTTGACTCGGGCTGATTCGCTGTCCGGCAAAACGAGCAAAGCCAAGGTCAGTCCTCCGACCAAGGTCGCCAAACTGTGGAGCCATAGAGAAAGATTTTCGGGGTGTCCGGCATGAAAGCCGTCCAATATTCCCATACCCAGCAAGGCGGTGATAATCCGAATAGAACCCGGCTCCGGGGATTCAATCTGTTGCGTTGCCATAAAAAACAGAGCGGAACAAATTACAGAAAATGCGCCGCCGGACAGGATCAGGGCATGAAAGGGTTCATGTGTCCAACGCCAAGATGCACGATACGGACTGAGCAAAATTGCCAACGTAACCAAAAAGACAATACTTGGAAATCCTATTGCGAGGACAGGGCGTTGCCAAGACGACCTCCGCATTGCGTTTTTTCGCTCCTCCATATATTACCTTATCTCTCTCATCCTTTTGTCCGAACATCAAAAACATCTCGAACATAATTTTAAAATACCGATTGCCGAAAAGAACCGTTTATGACAGCAACCGGAGCTACTTATATACATACTCATTTTAAGCCAAAATTTACATGTTGATTTGTTGATTTCATGCCGTCTGTTCCCAGTTGTATCGATTTTCGTCAGAGTAAACAGGAAGATACGATGATTCTCCCCTGCGCAAAAAAAATTCCTCCTGACAATTTCTATCAGGAGGACTGTGCTGCATCTACTGAATCAATCAGCGGGAGGCTTTTGACATTTTTATTTTCTTCCGCCTGCACCTTCAGGTGGATTATCCGGGCGCAGAACCAGCCGATCTCCTTCCTGTTCACAACGACCGGTTACCGTGTCTCCCCTCGGATTGACAAAATCCGCCGTATCTCCAGAGTTTTTTCCCTCGCAGGCTGTATATGCCTCTTCAGGAGGAGTACGTCTTCTGTTTTCCGGTACTTTTTTATTTTTGCGATGATCAGCTACCAGAACAAGTTTTCCTTGTTTTTCTTCACATGTGCCGGTTACAGCGTCACCTCGCGGGCTGGTGAATTCCGCTGTATCTCCGGCGGATTTACCTTCACAGGCTGTAAACGCCTCAGGCGGAGGGCCTTGCTGTCCGCCGCCTTTTCTCGATTGGCCGCCCTGTCCAAACACATCAACGGAACAGATTGCCAGCAGCGCCACAACTGTCAGTATTACCTTTTTACATGTCATTGCGTCATCCTCTTTGAAATTAAAATTATCCTGATATATCTTATTCCTGACTCAGGTGAAGAACAGAATTTAAAACCCCGTCAACGACCTCGGCCATACGTCGGTAATCCAAGGTTTCCGGGGTGTCGTCCGCCGTATGGTAGTTGGGATTCCTGATGAAAGCAGTGTCCGTGATCATCACGGCGGGATAGCCCTGTTCCCAGTAATTTCGATGATCGGAATAATCCGCTCCGAACAGCGGCGGGCCTGAATAACTCAGAGCTTGAAGATCAGATGCGCCTTGGAAGGATCGTTTCACGGTTTTCGCCAGCTGACGATCCTGCCAGCGTCCGACAATCGCTGCGTACAATCCGTTTCCGGGATAGGCTAGCCGTAAGGCCCAGGAGGAATACTGCTGTTTTTCAACGAAATAGCCGATCATTTCCAAGCAGATCATAGCCTTGATTTTTTGATTTTGCTCTGACAGTGTGCGGGCATGGAAGGCACTTCCCATTTGCTCAGTGCCGAAAAAAGGTGCTTCTTCGGTCGCAAAGGCCACCAGTTCAATATCAGCCGTTGTTTTGCGGAGGCTCAGGAGTCGGGCCAGTTCAAGTAACCCGGCGACACCGCTGG
>CBDTVG010000170.1:0-5239 GCA_965363745.1 uncultured Candidatus Electrothrix sp.
ATGCTCACCGGTTTGCGCAAAGCCTTTACCGCCCCCCTGCGCCGAGCATCAATTTTGGCATCATCAGCGGACATGATATGCACCGGGATATGGCGTGTGGCGGTCTGTTCCTTCAAGGAGGCCAAGACTTTCCAGCCGCTGATATCCGGCAGATTTAGATCAAGAATAATCGCCATAGGCGGATGTGAGGCAACCAGTTCCAAGCCCTCTTTTCCGGTGGGCGCGGCCAGGCATTTCAAGTCGTTTTCATGGCATTGCCGCAGCAACAGGTCGGCGAAATTTAGATCATCCTCAATCACCAGAACAATTCGGTCGTCTTCCTCTAAAGAATTCCGGTCATCAGCAATACGAACAACCGCTGTCGGCGTGGGATCGCCCTGATCCGATGTTTTATTTAGCTTTTTTTGCTGCTCCTCTTTTTTCCGTTTTTGCTGAGAGAGGGGAAGATACAGGGTAAATGTCGATCCTCGGCCTTCCTCGCTTTGGAGATGGATCTCACCGCCGAGCAGTTCGGCCAGCTCTCTGGAAATAGAAAGACCGAGACCGGTGCCCCCGTATTTTCGGGAGGTTCCCCCGTCCGCCTGCTGGAACGCCTCAAAAATAATTTTTTGTTTATCAGGCGGAATTCCAACGCCGCTGTCCCGGACAGCTATGGCAATACTGTCAGCCGGTTGCACATTGCGCAGTTCCGTTTTTGGGTCAGCGGGAGAAGCCGTCACGGTCACGGTTCCCTGCTCAGTAAATTTCAAAGCGTTGGATATGAGGTTTTTCAGCACCTGGACGAGCCGCTGCCTGTCGGACTGAATGATCTCCGGTACCTCCGGGACTGAGGTGAACTCAAGGGTCAGGCCTTTTTTTTCGGCTAAGTGTTGAAAACCGCTCTTGAGATCCTCTAGCAGATCGGCAAGAGAAACCGGACTCAGGATAAGATCCATTTTTCTCGCTTCAATTTTGGACAGATCAAGAATGTCATTGATCAGGGAGAGCAACTCGTTACTGCTGTTATGGATCACTCGGATGGATTCAAGATCATCCTCGGTTAGGTTTCCCTGCTTGTTTTGCTCCAAAGTTTGGGCAAGCAACAACAGGCTGTTCAGGGGCGTGCGCAGCTCATGGGACATATTGGCGAGAAATTCTGATTTATACCTGCCAGATTCAGCCACTTCTTCAACCTTGCGTTCAATTTCCATCCGAGAAAATAGCAGTTCCCTGTTGGCCTTTTCAATTTTTTCTTTTTGCTGACTGAGTGAACGATTTTTTTCTTCGAGCATCTCGTTGGTCGCCGCCAGCTGATCCTGTTTCGTCTGCAACTCCTCTTCAGAGGTGCGCAACCGCAGGGTCTGCCCTTCCAATTCTTCATTGGTCGCCTTCAGTTTATCCTGTCGATTTTGCAGTTCCGCTGCCTGTTGCCGGGTAATTTGGAGAATTTCACGCATGCGCAGACGGGACTGAGCCGAAGTCAGGGAGAGACCGATCCGATTTCCAATCTGTTTAATAAACTGGATTTGCAACTCATCGAATTCCGTAAATGAGCCGAGTTCAAGCACCGCCTTAACCTTGTCATTATAAAGAAAAGGAGCGATTAGGAGGCTGGATGGTGTTTTTTTCCCGAGACCGGAACGTATCGCAATATAGTCATCTGGCACCCTGTTGACAATAATGATTTTTTTCCCCAAGGCAGCCTGTCCGACCATTCCCTCGCCCGGTCTGAACACATTGGTCGAGTTCTTTCTGTTTCTGTAGGCGTAACTGGCATGGAGACGGAACGCATCATCATCGCTGAGGTAAAATGTGCCAACAGCGGCCTGGAGATAGGAGGCTAAAAAGGTGATAATTCGGTCTGTCATCTCGTCAACACTCTGCTCCCCGCGCAGTAGATCGTCTAACTGGGCCTTGCCATCAGTCAGCCAATGTTGTTGCTCGTTTTCCTGCGCATTTGTTTTCAGCCGCAACGTCATATTATTAATGGCGTTGCCCAGCCTGTCCTGCTCTGAAAGTATGGAGACTGACTCTGTGTAATTGCCTGCGGCGATTCTGTCCGCCTGCATGGAAAGATCTTCCATGTAGCAAACAAGGCTGGCTGCGGATTCCAGCATCATGCTGATCTCGTCATCAGCGGTGTACGCACTTGCCTCCCTGACGATTTCACCTCGACCAAGATACTGAAGCTGTCGGGTGACAACCAGCAGGGGCCGCATCAGGCCGCCGATAAAATAACGGGTGGACACAAAGACAAGGAGCACTGTCGCTAAAAAAATAAAGATAAAGAACCGGACGAATTTATCCACTTGGTGCATGGCCGTATCCTTATCCATAATATCAATCAGAATCCAGAAGTTGTCCGGATCTTGGGGATGGGGATAGATGCGTTCAAAACAGATCATTCGGCGATCAAGGCTGAAGGCTCCTCGCTCTTTGCCTTGCAGTTGGGCGAAGACTTCAGGAAAATCCTTGTGAAAGCCTGTCTGGTCGCCCATCAAGTGTCCCCAGGCTTTGCCGTTCGGATGAAAAAAATAATTACCGGTCGCTGAAATCAGGTATCGGCTCCTGCCTTCCTCAATATTCCGCCCGATTCTTTCTAAAAAAGTTTCGGCATAGACATTCAGCACCGCCACCCCGTAGCGCACATTATTATCGCCGATCACCGGGCGGGCGAAACGAAGGACCGGCACATAGGGTTTTTCAATTTTTCCATACTCTTCATTGAGGTTCATTGCGGAAACAAAAATTTCTCCGGCACCGATTTTCATCGGTTCAAGAAAATACTTGCTGTGCCGCCTGTCCTGGAGATTTTTCGGCAGTTCCGTGAAAACTTTGCCTGTTTTTCTGTTGTAGCGGATGCTGATCCGTTCAAAACCTTTGTTATCGATAAACCTGAGTTTGTAGTAATGATCTTTGGAAAGGAGAAAGGAGCGAAAGGTCTCCAAGGCGGCATTTTTCCACTCACTGGTTTTATAATCAACATCCAAATCCCGCCAGTAGAGATAACGTTTCATAGCGTAAAAAGAAGAGACAAAGGCTAGATCATCAGGAACAGCGTGCAGAAACTCCTTGATCACCTGACCGGTGTCCCGCACCCCGTGACTGATCACAGCCAAGGCTTTTTCATGGTAGGCGGTGCGGGCGCTTTGGTAGCCGTAATAGGCCACCGTGGTCATTGAAAAAATAATCATCAGATAAATCATCAGGGTGAGTTTGTTCTGCACCCCGCACCAGTCCGAAGGGATTCGGATTTCTGAATGCATATTATTCATAGAGATCTCCTCGTTACAGCTGTCTGACCTGACGAAACATTCTCGTTGTCCAGCGCAGAAGCTGATGCACATCAGCCGTTGATTTTCCTTGGTGATAGGCGGCTGGTACGGTGATATTATGCTTCAATCCTATATGGGCTTTGAGGGTCTGAATTTCAGCCAAACACATGCCGACCATGTTGAAAACATCAGAGGGCGGTACTGATTTTTCTTCTTTTTGAAAAGCGGAGAAATCAGTGCGGGAAATATCGGTGTTTTTTTGCAGTCGTTGGATTTCAGCCAGCAAAGCGAAGACGGCCTTCAGAGAATCAGCCGGTGTCATGTTCTCTTCTTTACCCGGTGGATAGGTTTTATCACGCAACCGCAAAGCCCTGAGAACAGAGACGATATCCTCATGAATCCGCATCACCTCGGCAAAAACATAATTGGGATTGATTTCCTCCTCGTTGAGGGCATCAAGTTGGCAGGAAATATGGTGCAGCCTGTTAAAGACATCAATGGGGCGTTTACCGCTAAACTGTTCCGGCTTACCGACCCAGCCTTTTATGCCAAGGCGTTTTTTCAAGATGCGCAGTTCAGCCGTCAGTCGTCGAATTTGTTCAAAGACCAGAGCTGGAGATGGATTGAGTTCCGGTTCCATGTAATTCGCCTGATTGCGGGGGAGACCGATTTTATTGCGCAATACGTTGATCTTGACCATGATGACGTAGGCCTTCACCCAAACATGCCTAGGGAGGAGGTTGGCCCTGTAGATATCAGTTTTTTTTTCATGGCTGAGGCCGAAGTGTTTTGTGAGCAGGTCGACTTCCTTGTTCAGCTGCATTACCTGGCCGTACACTTCTGAGGGAGTGATTTTCACCAATTCGGCCCAAGCTCCGCTCGTAGCGGATAAAAAAAATAAGAAAAAAAGACGGGGTATAAACATTTTTTTCATGGTGTACCTTTTCAGCCGGATCATGATTGCCTCGTCCGGTCGGCGGATTTCGATAGTCAGGCTGTATCCTGCCTGTTGGATTCTCTTTGAAGTATAGCGGATGAAGGAGGGAAGGGTGAAACGTTATTATGGGAAGTTAGCGCGGTGTGTCGATATTACAGCTACTACACAGCTATTGGAGCCAAGATTCAGTTTTAAACCGCTCTATCCGTGTCTGATAATAGGCAAAGTTGTCAGGATCTATGGTGGCCGCTTTTTTTTCTGTGTTGACAGCCTGTTTCACCTGACCGTTAGCCCATAAGGCTGTGGCCAAGGTGTCTAAAATATATCCCCGCTCAACGAACCGGGCGGCTGAAAGGGCCAGGCGCAGGGCTTCGTCAGGATTACGAAGGCTTGTATCTTCCGCTGTCAGCAACAACCAAGCCAAGTTATTGGCAAGCTCCGGTTCAGCGGCACCTGTTGCGACCGCTTTTTCATAGGCCTCCAAGGCTTTTTTTTCTTGCCCGGCTTTAAGCATCAGGTCGCCCAGAGCCTTGAGCCAGCGGCTATTTTCTGGTTCTTCGCTTAATTTTTCCTCTATCGCCGCTTTGGCATAATGGATTGCGGAATCATTGTGGAGGTCGGTCATATCTAAGCGATGCAGCGACCAGCAGGTCAGGGTGATCAGGATAAAATAAGCGGTGAGGCTTATGTACACCTTGCGGTCATGCGCTTTGATATTAGCTCGATTATTTTCGCATTTTTCTAAGTAGGCGATACGTTCCCCAATGCCGAAATGGTGCCAGTTTTTTTTATGACGATTGCCGCTCATGGCCGCAATTTTTTCAAAAGAACGGATCAGGGGAAAGCTGCTGTTTTGAGCCTTGAAAAGGGTGTTGAAACAATCAGCGTAACTTTTTGATTCTCCGCCATTATTCAACAAAGCGTTATTTTGCGTAGAATGACGCTATTCCAAGTTATATGCATATTTTTCAACACCCTTTACATAGGCAGCCATACCGGGTGTGATTAAAAGTGCGGTTAATCTATGCCGCCCTGCTCATACTGTCCC
>CBDTVG010000171.1:0-5177 GCA_965363745.1 uncultured Candidatus Electrothrix sp.
ACCGGAATTTTCAGTTCATGACAGATATTGGTGACAATACCACCCTTGGCGGTACCGTCAAGTTTGGTCAAAGTCAGACCGGTCACCCCCACGGCCTCGTTGAACATTCTGGCCTGAGAAACAGCGTTCTGGCCGGTGGTGGCATCAAGCACCAGCATCACCTCGTGCGGGGCGGTCGCCATCTTTTTACCGACCACCCGTTTGATTTTTTTCAGTTCCTCCATCAAGTTGACACTGGTATGGAGTCGACCCGCCGTGTCAATAATGATCACATCATAGTCCTTGGCGATTCCCTGGGCGACACCGTCGAAGACCACGGAGGAAGGATCAGATTTGGGTGCGCCAGCAACCACCTCCACACCGGTTCGTTCCCCCCAAATTTTCAACTGATCAATAGCGGCAGCCCGGAAGGTGTCACCGGCGACCAGCAACACGGACTGACCGTCCTTGACAAACTTAGAGGCGATTTTGCCGATGGAAGTGGTTTTGCCCACCCCGTTGACCCCCACCACCATGATCACAAAAGGGCCGGAATCCGGCAGAACCAGTTCAGCGGGCTGATCCGATTCCTGAAGGAAGGCCAGAATATTATCTTTCAGCACACCCTTCAGGGCCTGGGGATCACCGAGTTCATTTCGTTTCACGCTGTCTCTGGCGGCGGCTAAGAGCTCCGTCGCCGTAGACACACCGAGATCAGCCGTAATCAGGATCTCCTCCAGCTCATCCAGGAGTTCCCGATCAATCTTCTTTTTACCAAGAAAGAGGGCATCCAGTCGGTGAACAAAATTATTCCTGCTCTTACCGAGCCGTTTCCGTAGCCGCTTGAACATGGATTGCTGTTCAGGCTTTTCCTGTTCTCCCTGTTTGTCGGGCTCTTCCGAATTATCCGCCTGAACCTCAGCAGAAGAATCAGGCTCGGAAGGCTGAGGAGAGGAGGACGGGGTGACTTCCCCCGCCTCAACGGAGGCCGTCGCTTTTTTTTCAGCCAGTTCTTCAATGACTTCGCTTTCTACAGTGCTTTCGACAGCGATTTCTTCAACCGCTGCCGACTCCGGCTCTTTGTTTCGCGATAATTTTTTTTTAAACCAACCAAGCATCAGTTTATATCCGCCTTCGGCTCTAAAACAAACTCCAGAGCTTCCTCAATGGTATTCGGATAATGAAAGATAACTCCTTCACGTACATCTGCCGGAATTTCCAACACATCCTTTTCATTCAGAACCGGCAGAACCAATTCCTGTATTCCGGCCCGTAAGGCGGCCAGCACTTTTTCGCCGATACCGCCCACCGGCAGGACATCGCCCCGCAGGGTGATTTCGCCGGTCATGGCCACATCTTGACGTACTGTTCGGTCACTGATAACCGAAATCAGAGAACTGACCATAGCCACGCCAGCTGAGGGGCCGTCCTTGGGGGTGGCTCCGTCCGGCACATGCACATGCAGATCAAGTTGAGAAAAGATATCCTCATCAATACCAAGCGTTGCAGCATTGGAGCGGATATAGGTCAAGGCCGCAGAGGCGGATTCCTTCATCACATCGCCCAACTTGCCGGTCAGATTCAAGCCGCCCTTGCCTTTCATTTTCGATGTTTCTATAAACAAAATCTGGCCCCCTACCGGTGTCCAAGCCAACCCGGTGGCGAGACCGGAACCCCAAGTTCGAGCTTTCATTTCAGGAACATAGCCCAATACGCCGAGAAAATCATAGAGATTCTCGGTGCCGACCACAATTTTTTCTGCCCGTCCACGGGCGAGATTGGCCGCGACTCCGCGACAGATGGCAGCGATCTTACGCTCCAGGTTACGCACCCCGGCCTCTCTGGTGTATGCGCGGATAATGGTGAGCAGGGCTTCATCCTCGATCTCCAAATTTTCTTCAGTCAGCGCATGTTCTTTCAGCTGTTTTTTCAGAAGATACTTTCGGGCGATGGCCACCTTTTCATCTTCGGTATAGCTGGACAAATCCACGACCTCCATCCTGTCTCGCAAGGGGCCGGGAATCGTGTCCAGCATATTGGCGGTGGCAATGAACATAACCTTGGACAGATCAAATTCAATATCAAGGTAATGATCGGTAAAGGTTGAGTTCTGCTCAGGGTCCAAAACCTCCAGCAAAGCCGAGGCTGGATCGCCGCGAAAATCATTACCCAGTTTGTCGATCTCGTCAAGCAAGACAACCGGATTATTGGCGCCTACTTTTTTCAAATTTTGGATAAAGCGACCGGGCAATGCGCCTATATAGGTACGCCGATGCCCTCGAATTTCCGCCTCATCGCGCATACCGCCCAAGGCGATACGGGAAAATTTGCGGCCCATGGTCTGGGCGATGGACTGGCCCAAAGATGTTTTACCCACGCCCGGAGGACCGGCGAGGCAGAGAATCGGCCCATGAATATCATTTTTCAATTTGCGGACAGCAAGAAACTCCAATATCCGCTTTTTCACCTTGTGGAGCCCGTAATGATCTTCCTCAAGATCCTGCTCCGCTTTGTCCAGATCAAGGGTATCCTCAGTGGATTCACTCCAAGGCAGATCCAATATCCAGTCGATATAATTACGGGACACGGAATATTCGGGTGAGGACGGGGATATCCGATCCAAGCGGGTGAGTTCCTTATCAACAGCCTTTTTCGCCTCTTCACTGAGTCCGGCTCCGTCGGCCCGTTCCCGCAACTCTTTCAGCTCCACCTTTTCGTCCGAATCTTCGCCTAATTCTTTGCGAATAGCCTGCATCTGCTGGCGGAGAAAAAATTCACGCTGCTTGCCGTCGATATCTTTTTTGATATCCTCTTGCAACTTATTGCTCATTTTAGCGGTGTTAAATCGCCTGTTAAGCTCTCTCGCCACCCGATGCAACATCAGGTTGACCTCAACAATCTCAAGAATTTCCTGTTCCTTGTTGACCCTGAGACTTAGCTGTGAGGTTGCGAGATAACCGACATGGTAGGGATCATTGATCGCATCCATAGTGGCTATAATTTCCGCAGGCAGGTCAATAAGTTCACCAAGTTTTTTAAACTCACTTCGAATGCCGAGGAGCAAAGCCTCGGTCTCACTGTCCCCCTCGTTGACCTGCATGGGAAGTATGCTTGTATCAGCTTGAATATAAGGAACTTCTCGTGTATATTTATTCACATTGAGTTTATGCACACCGCTGACCAGCACTTGGTAATAGCCCTCTTCGGTCACGGAAGTCTTATGGATATATCCGACAGTGCCCACCCGGTGCAGATCGTTGCTGGATATGGTGTCATTATCCCCCACCTGTTTTTTATGACAGAGCACCAGCCCGATCATTCGATCCCCCTGCATGGCCTCGTCCACCAACTGCTTGGAGGTGGAGCTGGCGATCTGGAGTGGGAAACCCATGCCCGGGTAAAAGACAAATCCGTGCAAAGGTAAAATCGGCAATATATTGGGTATCGGCAACAAGGTAGGGTCTTGTGATGTATTTTTCTTTTCGGCCTGTGATTGATCGTCCATGTATTCTCCGGCAAGTATCCTGTTTTTATTTTAGATTAAATATGAATAAATATTTTAAAGCACTTTCCCACTATAACGCTTCTGAACCGCAGAAATCAACCAAAACACCATTTCAGAAATGGACAGGCTGTTCGGTGAAAGCACACGTTCACGCCTGTGGCCGTCATTGCTTTTTTTGTTCTTAATGAAAGGAAACTGTTGATACAAAAAAGATTATAAAGGGAGAATTTTGTTTTCTCAATTTTCTTCAGAACACTGCTCCCGTACCTTGGCCTTGATCAAATCAATCTGGCTATCCAACCCCACAACCTGCTCTACAGGCAGAACAAAAGCCATACCAGTTCCGGGTTTGTCAAACTCACCGGCCTCAACAATGGCCTTGAGGATACCCTGAACAAGATGCTCCTCAATCAGCATCAGAATAATATCCGTCTGCGGCTCCAAGGTCAGGCCGAAGAAACTCTTGGCCTCATGGACACCTGTTCCTCTGCCGGGTAAAATGGTCGCTCCGGTGGCCCCGGCCTTTTTCGCCGCATCCACCACTCTGTCCGTGTGATCCGGTTTAACCGAGGCGATAATGGTCTTAAACAGCATTGTTATTCTCCTTAGGTAACGCTTTCTTTTTCTGCCTCGCAGAGGCCCATTGACCGAATTGGGCATAGCCGAGGACTGTGATAATCGGGAACAGGCTGGCAAAGGCGATCAGACCAAAGCCATCCAAAGCGGGATTACGCCCCGGAACCGTGGAGGCTAGGCCTAAGCCTAAGGCGGCCACCAAGGGCACGGTCACTGTGGAGGTCGTCACTCCACCGGAATCATAGGCCAGAGGGATAATATTTTTGGGAGCAAAAAAGGTCTGAATTATGACGATAATATATCCGGTCAGGATGTAAAGATATAAGGGGGTGCCGCTGACGATACGAAAGGTGCCGAGACTAATACCAAAAGCCACCCCCACAGCCACCGTGATCCGCAAGCCCCATTGGCTGATAGTGCCGCCGGAAACTTCGTTTGCCTTGTAGGCCACTGCGATCAGGGAGGGTTCGGCAATGGTGGTAGCGAAACCGATCATAGCGGCGAAGAGGTAAACCCAGCCGTAAGCCGTCCAATCCGCTATTGTGGGCACAGCCTTGGAACCGTAGAGAAAGACCGGATCAGACAGCTGGTTCGCCATCATTTCTCCGAGCGGGAACAAAGCTTTTTCCAAGCCGACCAAAAACAGGGCCAGACCGAGCACTACATACACCCCGCCGATGACCAACCGTTTCAGATGGGGAATAGATTGCCGCAACACCAAGAGCTGAAAGCCGATGATCAGCACCACAATCGGGGTAACATCACGCAGGGTGAGCAACAGAATTTTAAAAAATTCACTGAGGAAGGTTGTCATCACTCTAATATCTTTTTATTAATGAAAAAGCAGGAGGCCATAGGCCATGACAAAGATCATCGGTAGCAGAGAGGCTAAAGCGATCAGGCCGAAACCGTCCAGCATGGGATCACGACCCCGAATAATCGAGGCCAATCCGACTCCGAGGGCAGTGACCAGAGGCACCGTAATGGTGGAGGTCGTGACCCCGCCCGCATCGTAGGCCAGTCCGACAATTTCCTTGGGCGCGAAAATGGTCATTAGCATTACCAGAATATAACCGCCGATGATTAAATAATGGACAGGCCAGCCCCGCAGAATACG
>CBDTVG010000172.1:0-5170 GCA_965363745.1 uncultured Candidatus Electrothrix sp.
GTTTCCAAGCGTATGCCGACAACGGATGTAACGGAGGCCCATCAATGCGGGCAAAATATTTTTGGTGAAAATTATCTTCAGGATGCCAGAGACAAAATAAAGCAATTAGACCCCTCGGTACGCTGGCATTTTATCGGTCATTTGCAAAGCAATAAGGCCAAAACAGCGGCGGAATTTTTTCAATTAATAGAAACCGTTGATCGAGGAAAAATTGCCCGGGCTCTGGATAAATATGCAGGTCATTTTTCTAAAAAATTGGACGTGCTTGTTCAAGTCAATGTAGGAAGAGAGCCGCAGAAGGCTGGGGTGTTGCCTGAAGAAGCTAGGGCCTTGCTCAAAGAAATTCAGCCTCTTGCTCATCTTAGACTGCGGGGGCTGATGACCATGCCTCCCTATGGACGAGAGGCCGAAGCTAGCCGTCCTTGGTTCAAAACGCTGAAAGAATTATCCGTGGAACTTGCAAAAGAAAGCTATTTTTATGATAATAACGCTGTTGAGTTGTCCATGGGGATGTCCGGCGATTTTACTGTCGCTATTGAGGAAGGGGCGACTTTGATCCGGGTCGGCACGGCTATATTTGGAGCAAGACCAGTTCAGGCGTGAATCGGTAAATCAGAAGAGAAAAAGGAAGAAAATGAAAATATCAATGATTGGAACAGGATATGTTGGTTTAGTGACCGGCACCTGTTTTGCTGAATTCGGCCATGACGTTACCTGTGTGGATAAAATTGAAGATAAAATAAGCCAACTTCAGGACGGGAAAATACCGATTTATGAGCCTGGACTGGATGTCATGGTGGCCAAGAATGTCGCTGAAGGGCAATTGCGGTTCACCACCAATCTGGAGGATGCTGTCCCAGAAGCGGAAGCTGTGTTTATTGCTGTGGGAACACCCACTTCCCGACGGGGTGACGGCTATGCGGATTTGACCTATATCTATGCCGCCGCCAAGGAGATCGCTGATTTTCTTCAAGGATATACAGTCATTGTCGATAAGAGCACCGTGCCGGTGGGAACTGCCCGTCAAGTGGCAAGAATTATCAAGGAGGCAAATCCTGAGGCTAATTTTGCCGTAGCCTCAAATCCTGAATTTCTCAGGGAAGGAGCTGCTATTGCTGACTTTATGCGCCCGGACAGGGTGGTGATCGGCGTGGAGTCGGATCGTTCAGAGCAGGTATTGCGGGAAGTATATAAGCCTTTGTACCTGCGGGACACTCCCATTGTCAGTACCACCATTGAGACGGCGGAGTTAACTAAGTACGCCGCAAACGCCTTTCTAGCTGTAAAGATAAGTTTTATTAATGAGGTGGCTTCTGTCTGTGAGGCAGTTGGGGCGGATGTGGCGGATCTTGCCAAGGGAATTGGCATGGACGGCAGGATTGGCAAAAAATTTCTTCATCCCGGACCAGGTTATGGTGGTTCCTGTTTTCCCAAAGATACTTTGGCCTTAATGCGTCTTGTTCAGGAGTACGGTGAAAGTATGCGTATTGTTGAGGCTGCGGTGGAGGTTAATTCAGCGCAAAAAGCGCGAATGGTGAAGAAGATACGAGACGCACTCGGTGGCTCGGAAGCCGGGAAAACCATTGCGGTGCTCGGACTCACGTTTAAACCGGAAACCGATGATATGCGTGATGCTCCAGCGCTTACCATCCTGCCCGCTCTTGTGGAAAAAGGGGCGGCGATCAAGGCCCATGACCCCAAAGGCATGTCGGAGGCGAAAAAATATTTACCCAAAGGCGTTGAATATGTCGATGATGCCTATGCTGCCTGTGCGGATGCGGATGCCGTTGTTTTGATGACGGAATGGAATCAGTACCGCGCCCTTGATTTGGCACGAATAAAGACGAATATGAAAACACCGATCTTTATAGATTTGCGTAATGTTTATGAACCTGCCGACATGAAAAAGCATGGTTTTCTCTATGTCGGGGTGGGGAGAAAGTGAAAGTACCGCAGGTTAACTTTCAGCTGTCGGCAGTTTGCAAAACTGCCGACAGCTAGAAGGGAATTTGACACCTTTTAGAAGCTTTTATTTTCCTCGGCGTGAGGAAGATGCACGCTTGGCCGCCTTGAGCGGATTGATTCGTATTGACACCACTTCGATTTCCGGTTTGGCATGGGTGGCGAAATTGCATATCCCCAAACGCCATTTTGCCGCCGGATTAACATAGGTTTTGCAGTATTGACTGCTGTTTTCTTCCACAATACGATCACAGCCGCCACATTTTTCAATAACCGGCTGAAAGGGTCCCTCGCTGTAATTTACAGCTTTACTGGTCTGCATTTTGCGAACCTCCTGAAAAAATATAATATTTCTCTTGAATCAGAAAAAAAACTTACATACAATAAGAATGCATTGTACAATCAAATTTTAGTAAAAAAATACCATTTTATAAAGGCTATTTTTGAAACTGTCAACAATTTATCCGATATTACCTGCTTTCACAAAAATATTTCTGGAGTTTAAATTATGCCTGTATACGTCTGGAAGGGAACAAATACATTAGGCAGTAAAGTTAAAGGTGAAGTTGAGGCTGCGAATGAGGCTGGTGTCCTAGGTCAACTGAAACGTTTACGTATTAAAGATCCGAAGGTGAAAGAAAAACCAGAGGATATGTTTGCAAACGTGGCCTTTATGCAACCGAAGGTCACTGGAAAGGACGTGGTCATCTTCACCCGGCAGCTATCCACCATGATTGATGCCGGACTACCCTTGGTGCAAAGCTTGCAAATCCTGTCAAAACAGCAGGACAATCCAAGTTTCAAACGGGCGTTGGGCGAGATTGTGGGTGATGTCGAAACCGGCATGACCTTGGCTGACGGAATGCGGAAACATCCAAAATGTTTTGATTCTCTCTTTGCGAATATGATTGAGGCCGGTGAAATAGGCGGTATTTTGGACACCATTCTTTCCCGGCTCGCCGCATTTAAAGAAAAATCCATGGGTTTGCAAAAAAAAATCAAAGGAGCCATGACCTATCCGGTGATTTGTCTCGGCATTTCCATTCTTATTCTCTCGGTCATTTTGATTTTTGTTATCCCGGTGTTTCAAGAAATGTTCGACAGTATGGGGGGGGCCTTGCCTTTACCGACCCAGATCGTTGTCGATATGAGCGAATTTGTCAAGGGCAATTTCATCTACATTGGTATGGGTTGCGCCTTTGCCATTTTTCTTTTCAAAAAATTTTACGGCACCGAAAAAGGTGAGTTAAAGATTGACGGTCTCTTGCTCCATGCGCCTGTCGCAGGACCGTTGCTCCGTAAAGTCGCTGTGTCGAAATTTACTCGAACCCTCAGCACTATGCTGGAGAGTGGCGTGCCTATCCTTGATGCGTTGCAGGTTGTCGCCAGAACTGCGGGAAATAAAGTAATTGAACGAGCTATTTTTCATGTTGCTGATTCTATTGCTGAAGGTCGTCCAATAGCTGAACCTCTTGAAGAATCAGGTGTGTTTCCCAATATGGTTGTCCAAATGATCAATGTCGGTGAGTCAGTCGGTGCCCTTGATTCGATGCTTGAAAAAATTGCTGATTTTTATGACGAGGAAGTAGATCAGGCTGTTGAGAACCTTACAGCCATGATTGAGCCCTTCATGATGGTTTTTCTCGGCGGCATGATCGGCGGCTTGGTTGTCGCTATGTACCTGCCTATCTTTACCATGTCCGACAATCTTTGAAAGATTGGCTGGCTGAAAAAAAGGCTTGAAAAAATAAATGTGTCGTCATGTCATCAAGGATTTATAATGATTGACATAGCTGTCAAATATCGTATCATATATTAGATTGTAAAATCAAGAAAAGCATTGAATTGGTACTGTGGAGGTACAAAAAAATGACACTGACAAAAGCAAACCTCGTTCAAGAGGTATATCAAAAGCATCCAGGCCTGACCAAAGCTCAGGCTACAGACTCTGTAGAAACCTTTATACGATTGGTTAAGGAGTCGCTCATTACCGGGGAGGATCTTCTTTTGAGCGGTTTCGGTAAGTTTAACGTGAAGGATAAGCGACCGAGACGTGGGCGTAATCCTCAAACAGGCGATGAGTTGATCCTTGATGCAAGAAGGGTGATCACCTTTAAGCCGTCCGGTATTCTGCGTAATAAGATTAACGGATAAAACTCTCGGCTTGATTGGCTGACCGTCAGTCATGTAAGAGCCCTAAGAACCGGGGTGAACAGCATTGAACACTCCGGTTTGATCTTTCCTCATCCTCTCACGTCCTTTCCTTCCCTTTTTTTTAACAACATCCAATTTGCAGATGAATCAGAGCGCACAAACCCTGTACCGTCAGATTCCGGTAAAGGATATTGATCTTACGGATACGAGCTATGCCCTTAATCCATTCCCGGCAGAGCCGGATAGCAAACTTGTGGACAGTATCACCGATCTTGGAATTTTGCAGCCGCCTCTTTTATTAGAATACCGAAAGGATACATTTATTGTGCTTTCAGGAAGGAGGCGTGTACAGGCCGTTCAAACGGTCGATGCGAATAATGATCTCTCTATTACAGCCCTTATCGTTCAATATTCAATCCAACCTTTTCAGCATGATCCGCAATTCTTCAAGATTTTGCTGGGGCACCAGCTGACAGGATCTAGTTTGAGTGTTATTGAGCAGGCTGTTTTTTTACAAAAAGCGATGAACTCTTTGGCGATAGAAGAGGTGATAGATTTACTCCCCATGTTGGGATTAAAGGCGAAACCCCATGTGCCGGAACAGCTCATCTCCTTGCTTGGACTTGATGTGTCTGTTCAGTTGGGATTGCATAAAGGAATAATCTCACAACGATCAGGCAAGAAGCTGGCTCGATTTCCACAGGAGGATCAAAAAAAAGTCGCTGAGATTATTGATGAGTATCAACTCGGGGGATCAAAACAGCAAAAATTGATCGACCAAGTCTTTCAATTGAGCAAGCGGGAGCGAATATCTGCTGAAAAATTGCTTGGACGTTGGTGTGAGCGGGAGAAGTTCAAGCAGTTGAACGGGCCGCAAAGGATAGCATCTTTGCTGAAGTGGTTGGATCAAGAATGTCAGCCAAGGTTTACCCAAGCGGAGGAAGATTTTAGGCAATTTCGCAGTCAGATGAAATTACCATCAGGAGTACGGATTGATCACAGTCCTGCCTTTGAAGAGGAGAGGATGACGCTGAGTATGGACTTTAGCTCAAGA
>CBDTVG010000173.1:0-5169 GCA_965363745.1 uncultured Candidatus Electrothrix sp.
TTTTTGAATCTGACAAAACTGTTTGCTGGTGGTAGGTTTGTAAAGCAAATAGTAAACTGTTGAGTTTCATAGTTTACCACGCTGTAAAAAAAGGCCCGTGATCGTTATGATCATGGGCCTTTTCCGTTGAGTGCCGCCGGTCGATGGCCGGATCGAGGTAACACGGCGGACTCAAATACTCAAATACCCCGCCAGCGGGGCAGATTCTGGATACGCAAACCGATCTGATCACACACCCGACCTGCGAACTGGCGAGCCATTTCCCGCAAATCAGCGGGATGCAGATAAAAAGAGGGCATGGGGGGGCAGATAGTCGCTCCGGCATCGTGCAGAGCGATCATATTGCTAAGATGGGTGCGGTTGAGCGGAGTTTCGCGCACGGCGAGAATCAAAGGCCGTCGCTCTTTGAGACAGACATCCGCCGCCCGATGAATCAAATTGCCGGAACAGCCTCCGGCAATGTACCCCAAGGTGCCGACCGTGCAGGGCAGAATAATCATAGCGTCGTAGCAGGCTGAACCGGAGGCGACCGGGGCGGTGAAATCATCAACAGCAAACCAGCGACTGACAGCGGGCAGGTCTTCAGGAACCATATCCTGTTCCAGTCGAAGCACTTTTCTGCCAGCATCAGAGATCACAGCATGTACTTCCACCGTCTGCTGCTCGGCAAGCAGCTCAAGCAGAGCCGTGACATAAAGCATACCGGTGGCTCCGGTTACACCCAGGATGATCCGCTCCGGCTGAATATTTTTATTTTTTGCAGGTATCATTTTTTTCTCATGAAAAAAGTTGAAAGAAAATTCAAGTGAACAGTTTTTCGCAACAAGTTCAACCTGAAAATGCTGTGCGAGAGAAACATGTTCTCCTTTTTTCATTTTTTGGTATACTCCCTGTTTAGTTACATCTGAAGGTAAATTTGACTCTCTGAATATTGAACCTGAATTATAGACAACATGAAACGTATACTCTCCGGTATCCAGCCGTCAGGACAGCTCCATATTGGCAATTATTTTGGCATGATGAAAACGATGATTTCCAATATGGAAACTTCGGATCTTTATGTATTTGTAGTGGATCTCCATGCCCTCACCTCGGTGCATGACCGTGAACGGCTTTCCACCGGCACCCTTGAAGCGGCGGCAGATTTTTTGGCATTAGGGCTTGATCCTGAAAAATGCACTTTCTGGGTGCAGTCTGATGTGCCGGAGGTTTGTGAACTGTCTTGGATATTGTCCACAATTAGTCCTATGGGCCTGCTAGAACGTTGCCATTCCTACAAGGACAAGGTGACTAAGGGGATCGCAGCCAGCCACGGCCTGTTCGCTTATCCGGTTCTAATGGCTGCGGATATCCTGCTCTACCAATCAGAAATTGTGCCTGTGGGTAAGGATCAGAAACAGCATCTTGAGGTAGCCCGTGATATAGCAATCAAGTTCAACAACACCTTCGGCGAAACTTTTACGGTGCCGGAACCAGCGATCAGCGAGGCTACGGCTATTGTTCCAGGGCTTGACGGACAGAAGATGTCCAAATCCTACGACAACACCATCCCTATTTTTTTAGACGACAAACCCCTGCGTAAAAAGGTCATGGCGGTGCAGACCGATTGTACCCCGGTGGAAGATCCAAAAAATCCGACGAACTGCAACTTGTACTCCCTGCTCAAGCTTTTCGCCTCCAAAAAAAAAATGGAGGAGGTGCATGGCCTGTATGTCAACGGAGGAGCAGCTTATGGCTATCTGAAGCAGGATCTTTTTGAGTTGATCCAGGATTACTATGCGGATGCCAGAACGAGAAAAAAAGAATTGCTGAATAATCAGGATTATCTTAAAGAAGTTCTGCGGGAAGGAGCCGAGAAAGCGCGAGCAAAGGCGACCACTACCTTAGATGTCGTTCGAGACAGGGTCGGATTGCGGTATTAGGTTGGTAAAAAAGGAAGGGGACGGAAGGCTGGGCAAAGAACTAGTCCAGCTTCTCTCTTTTTTTACAGCGCAAGTTTTTGTGTTATCAAGCTTACCACAACTCACTAATCGTCCGTCTCTTCTTTGCCCGTTTATCAATTTTTTTAATATTAACTTTATGGGACAACATGATGAACAGATCGCCTAAATTACTCTTGGTATGCGGTATCAGTATATTGTTGTCAGCTTCATAATCAGCTATTGCTTTCCACAGATTATCATTATATTTATCGTTAATCGAACCGGTGTAATATTCCAGCTCTTTGAGCATCAGCTTTAAATATTTTATTTTATTTTTTTCATCAAGAGATAACCATTTATCGTTTGCCGTAATGGTTTTTTTAGGTGTACTGCCGTCTTTGCTCATACACTCAGAAAAATCAATTTTACTATACATGCCACGCAATATCCACAGTGCCGCAGCTTCAACCAAGGTTCTCTGGGCACCATGCACCCCCTCCTTGACTTTTGATTCTTTTGCAAAACTCATCGACCCTTCTCCGTATCCAAGCCCGACAGAAAATTCATCAGATCTTGTATGCGTATTGAGTGTCAATGTTGTGGCGGCAATCAGTGTGTTGTCAAGAGCATTACCCAAATGTACTGCCAGAGACATGCTTTTGGATGCCTCGGATATGCCAAATTCCACCTCGGCTTGACCATGTTTTCCATCTATCTCACCACTGTTGCCGACTCCCTTGTTAATATAGTCGGAGGAATCATTTTGAGTAAACACACCTTTCAGCCTGATTACACCCGAAACCTTGTACAGCTTGGTAAGATTCTGTAAAAATTTCATATTCAATCTGCCGTATATGTCTTGCTGCTGTATCAGGCCAGCGGGCATTGAATACGGAATGAGAATTTTTTTATTCGATACAGTTCGTTTAATGAGAGCCTCAAAGTCATATTTTCCCCCGTCTGCCAATGGACCATTTGTTCTGTAGGCTTTTGTCAGCACTGCCTTGGAATTTGTTACAACCGGCACAGTACCGTCAAAAAAATCATCCACCAAAAGCAGGATAGTCGCAGATTTAGATTCATTTATTTTTGTGCCGATACATTTCACCGTTTCGGTGAGATTTGTTAAGGCGGGATAAGGTGTTTCTCGGTTAATATTTGACATTGTTGAATCAACACTCGTACAACCGGAGTTCATGCACAAGAGCATACCGGCTAAACAGGTTGTTTGGAGTAACTGATTCATATTCTGTTTTTTCGCAACTAAACACGTTACTCATATTTTAAAAAAACTGGATAACAGCACGTTGTAAAAGCCAAAAAATGCTGATTTCCACTTAGAAATAACAATCCTGAAATTTAGCCATGAAAAACCACTACGCCTCTGATTTTTACAGACATAGGGCACGACTTCAATTTTATTTTACCGTCGAAATCGAAAAAGGAAGGCGAAAAAAAACAACCAGATGGAAGGAATAGAGGAAGGAACGTTCAGTAATGGGAATCATAAAAACACAAAGGAGTTCTATTACTTTTGTACTAATTACATTGAAATACAATGGTGTCAATATCAAAAAATTGATTGGCATCACCGGAACCGTCGTTATAGTTTCCGTAAAAAATACATTTAGGCTCGGCCAAGTCATCAACAGCGATATTACCGTTATCAAGAAGATAACCGTTCGTCTCGATTTCTTTTTTTTCTTTCTCTTTGTCTTTATTGAGATTACTCATAATTGACTTTAAACTCGGTGCCATACTTATGTTCGGAATCTTAGCCTTCTTAATTTTCTTTTCAGATGCACCTGCCCCCTGAGCAACAAGGACAAAACAGAATAAAAAAATTGATAATATAGTATGCTTTTTCATAATAAATCTCCTTTTAGAAATATAGAAACATACCCTCATTGCTCTCGATGACTTGAACATAGGAAATAAAGGGTAGGGATCTATACAGCAGAAGCAAAAAAAATCACCGTCACTGAGAAGCGGTAATCACATTAATCCCCTGTATTCCTCCACTGTTATTCTTTGATTTCATTGTCAGCGTACCATTAACGACTGTTGTTTGGAAAATTTCATCAATAGAGTCACCCTGATAAATATTTATCCCCTGAACCACATCATCCCCATGAGCGAGTAATAACGAAAGATCACTCTTGATAATGGTCTGCTGAAGCACTGTGCCAGCCGTATAGCCTACGATAACATTAATTCCCTGTATCGTATCAGTATCTCTACGTGACTCCATTGTCAGGTCGTCATCTATATACGTTCCCTGAAAAACATCGACATCAGCATCAATAAATTGATCAAATACATCATGCTTTCCTTGACACAGCCCGCCTGACGGCCACAAAAAAACCGCCGCTATGCCAATTGTTAAATAAATTTTTTTCATCATTATATTGCCTCCGACAGCAAAATACAGCCCAAAAATAAAGGGGAAGAGCGTATTTTACCGAAGTCGGCATAACACTAAACGAACTGTTTCTGTTGCGAAACAGTTCGTCTCCGACCCCTCTTCAAAAAAAAGGTCTAAACATGATCGAAATTTTGTAAAAGAGGAATACGGCCTTACAATCAGCCACCATTATGTTCATCACATCCCTCACAGGAATTGATAACATTAACGCCCTGCGCCGAGTCTTCGTTGCCATTCGATACCATCTTCACGTCATCACCGACATAGCCGACCTGAAGAGCAAATGCCGCAGTTTTACCCTGAATTACATTGAGGCCCTGGCTACTATGTTCGCTACCATTCATTGTGAGTTTGAGATCGTCACCCACGCCCGCAAGTTGCACAATATCAACGGCCATATTTCCAACAACAACGTTTCCACCCTGAGCAACCCCATCATCGCCATTTGAAGTTGCCTTGAAATCGTCTTCTGCACCCATATCCTGAATTATCCCAGCGGAAAATCCAGTAAAACTAGGTTCTGTCGCCATAGATACCGTAGGAACCGCCAAAGCCAATGCTAATAATACACCACAAATTTTTACATTCATAATTTTATTCCTCATATTACGAGTTGATAAATAGGCAATCCAAAATAAAATTGCCCTTGTTGATTTAGTTTAATTCTATATGAGCAAATTGCCCATGTCAACAAAAAAATAACTTTTAAAACTCTGGTATCATTCTTGTTGTGAATGATAATCATTATCGAAAAAGGTAAAAAAAGCGGGCATGCTTCATAACCACCCAAAAGTAGTTGACACTTTTTGAGGCCCATTCATA
>CBDTVG010000174.1:0-5158 GCA_965363745.1 uncultured Candidatus Electrothrix sp.
TAAATCTATTGTAAAAAAGATACCTGCTGAAGGTAAGTGGAAACAGAGGCAAGGTTCAGCTTGCCCCTGACCACGGCCCTGTGATAAGAACCACATATTCTTTTTCATACAGAGTACAAAACATTCCTGTCAACCCCATTCGCCGCCATGTCATTTAACAAAATAATTGAAAAATATCGCAAAGTTTCCTTTTCCGAAAGAGACAAAGGCGACCGATTTGAACGATTAATGCAGGCATATTTACAAACTGATCCGCAGTACGCAGACCGCTTTGAAAAGGTTTGGTTATGGAATGAGTTTCCCGGTAGAAAGGACTTAGGCGGCAGTGACACCGGCATTGATTTGGTCGCATTGACCCATGAAGGGAATTACTGGGCTGTTCAATGTAAATGTTTTCAGGAAAGCGCAAGAATAGACAAGCCCGCTGTTGATTCATTTCTTTCAACCTCTGGAAGAACCTTCCAAGATGAGCAATTACGGACAACCGGTTTTGCGCAGCGGCTTTGGATCTCAACAACGAATAATTGGAGTTCCAAGGCGACCGAAGCTGTCAAAAATCAGAATCCGCCAGTTTCACGAATAAATCTGTATAATCTTATTGAGGCCCCTGTTGATTGGAAAAAGCTGGATAGAGGAATCAGCGGCGAAGAGTCCCGACTATGCCAACGTGATGTAAGGCCGCATCAACAGGAAGCATTAGAAAAGACTCACGAATATTTTAAAACCAGCAGCCGGGGAAAGTTGATAATGGCTTGCGGCACCGGCAAAACATTCAACTCTCTCCGCATTGCCGAACATGAAACCGGAGGCGTAGGGCTAATTTTGTTTTTAGTCCCTTCTATAGCCCTGTTGGGGCAAACTCTGCGTGAATGGACAGCGTTTTCCAAAGCTCCAATCAATCCTATTTGTATCTGCTCTGATCCGAGAGTTTCCCGCAAAAAAACAAAGAATCAAGACAACGACCATTTCACTGTGGTGGATTTAGCTTTGCCCGCTTCCACCAAGGTGAAAGACATTCTCAAACAGATTCAGACAAAAAAATGGCCCGGTATGACAGTGATTTTTTCCACATATCAATCTGTTGAAGTTGTCGCTGAAGCTCAAAAAGAACTCATCAAGACGGGTGGTAACTCAGGCAAATTTGATTTAATCATCTGTGATGAAGCCCATCGGACAACCGGGGTTTCAGTGGCCGGTGAAGATGAATCCGCTTTTATCCGAGTGCATGACAATGATTTTCTCCAAGCGGATAAGCGGCTCTACATGACCGCAACGCCTCGGCTGTACAGTGAGGATGCAAAGAGCAGAGCGGCCAGAGTAGACGCTGTTCTCTGTTCTATGGATGACCCGAAACTGTACGGAGAGGAAATTTACCGGATAGGCTTTGGAAGGGCTGTTGAAGAGGGCCTGCTGACTGATTACAAGGTTCTGATTCTGACCTTGAACGAGGGCGATATTTCTCCGGCTGTGCAGAAAATGATTGATGAAGGCAGCGAAATCAACACGAATGACGCTTCCAAACTTATCGGCTGTATAAACGCCCTGTCCAAGCAGATTTTAGGGGATGAGGGCATTATCAAAGATAACGACCCGGAACCCATGCGCCGGGCCGTTGCCTTCTGTTCTCTAATTAAAGAATCAAAAAAGATTACCGGTATTTTTAACGACTCCGCAGAGGTCTATATCAACGACCTGCCCGAAGAAAAAAAAGAAAGGATGGTTTCGTGCGCTTCAAAGCATATTGACGGCACCATGAGCGCACCGGAACGGGATGAGCTGTTAAGCTGGCTTAAGGCGGATACTGAAAGCAATGAATGTCGTATTCTTACGAATGTGCGCTGTTTAAGCGAAGGCGTGGACGTACCTTCATTGGATGCGGTCATGTTTCTTTCCGCCCGGAATTCAGAGGTGGATGTTGTGCAGTCAGTGGGGCGGGTGATGCGCAGAGCACCGGGTAAAGAGTTCGGCTATATCATCATTCCCGTGGTGGTGCCCTCATTTTTGGAAGCGGACAAGGCCCTTGACGATAACGAGCGGTATCGGGTGGTGTGGACAGTATTGAATGCTTTGCGTGCTCATGACGACCGGTTTAATGCCACTGTCAACAAAATTGAGCTGAACCGGAAAAAGCCGGATAATATTCTGATCGGACGGCCTGAGCATACTTTTGATAATGACGGTTCACCGGCTCAGTCAACAAAGGAAGACCGTGAAACCGCCCGGAACATTCCTCGACAACTGGCCTTACAGTTTGAAGAGCTACAAGAAATCATTTATGCCCGGATGGTTAAAAACGTAGGCACCCGCAGATACTGGGAGCAGTGGGCAAAGAGCGTGGGAAAGATTGCCGAACGGCAGGTGGAGCGGATCAACCGTTTAATCGTTGATGACCAAACGCACGAAAAAGCCTTTGCCGATTTTATGGCCGGATTGCGCAATAACATTAATCCGAGTATTTCCGAACAGGAAGCCGTGGAAATGCTTTCTCAGCACATCATAACCAAGCCGGTATTTGAGGCCCTGTTTGAAGGCTATTCTTTTGTGAGCAACAACCCTGTTTCCGTGGGTATGCAGTCCATGCTTGACCTGCTGGAAGCCGGGGCTGGTGAACAAGATACCGCAGCCTTGGAAAAGTTTTATAATTCAGTACGGCGGCGGGCCTCCGGGATCGACAACGCCAAAGGAAAACAGAAGATTATTATTGAGCTGTACGACAAGTTCTTTAAAACCGCTTTTCCGAAGATGGTGGAACGGCTGGGAATTGTCTATACTCCGGTTGAAGTAGTTGATTTTATAATTCATTCGGTGAACGATGTACTGAAAAAAGAATTTGGCCGCAGTATTGCCGACGAAAACGTGCATATTCTTGACCCATTCACAGGGACAGGAACCTTTATTACCCGGCTACTGCAAAGCGGCCTGATCGACCGGGACAACCTTCCCCGTAAATTCCGGCATGAACTGCACGCCAATGAAATTTTGCTGCTGGCCTATTATATCGCCGCAGTGAACATTGAAAACGCCTATCACGACGCAGCCGGAAACGATGAATACACGCCCTTTGACGGTATCTGCCTGACTGATACTTTTCAGTTGGGAGAGAGCGACGGAAGCGACAAGCTGTTTTCCGAAATGATGCTGAAGAACTCGGAACGGGTGGAAGAACAGAAGAAGGCCCCGCTTCGGGTGATAATGGGCAATCCGCCCTATTCCGTAGGGCAAAAATCAGCCAATGATAATGCGCAAAATCAGGAATACAAACAACTGAACAGACGCATTTCGGAAACCTATGCAGCGGCCACAACAGCCACTTTGAGAAATTCTCTCTATGATTCCTATTTTAAAGCCTTTCGATGGAGTACCGACCGTTTAGACCCGGAGCACGGCGGCATTATCGCTTTTGTCTCAAACGGGGCATGGCTGGACAGCAACAGCGCAGACGGCTTTCGTAAATGTCTGGAAAAGGAGTTTTCGGCTGTGTATCTATTCAATTTAAGGGGTAATCAGCGAACCAGTGGCGAATTGAGCAGAAAGGAAGGTGGTAAGATTTTCGGTTCCGGGTCACGGGCACCGATAGCCATAACTCTGTTGGTAAAAAATCCAAAGGTGAAGCAGGAAAAGGCGGTCATTCATTACCATAATATCGGTGATTATCTGAGCAGAAAGGAAAAGCTGTCTATCGTTAAACAGTTTCAGTCGGTCGGCAGTGCCGCCATGAAAGAGGAATGGAAAATTCTACAGCCCAATGAACAAGGCGATTGGGTCAACCGGCGCAATGATGCTTTTGCCAATTTTATTCCGCTGGGAGATAAGAGGGACAAACAAAATCAGGCGACCTTTTTTGTGCCGTTCTATTCCAACGGCCTGAAAACCCAACGGGACGCATGGTGTTATAATTCTTCAGCAACAGCACTGGCAAAAAATATCAAAACCACCTTGGATTTCTACAACGAAGAGCGCAGCAGGTTTCAAGAGAAAAAGACGGCAACACAGGAGGTAAAAGCAAAAGACTGTATCAGCTACAAGGATTCAAAAATCAGTTGGACAAGAGCCTTAACAGCAGACGCAGAGAAGGGAAAAGAACACCTGATAGATACCGGTGAGAGTGTACGAAGCGTGTACAGACCGTTCTTCAAGCAGTACCTGTATTTTTCACGGGCTTTGAATGAAGTTGTTGGACAAATCCCGAAACTTTTTCCTACGCCTGAACTGCATAATTTGGTGATTTGTGTTTCCGGGGTTGGAGTGACTAAGAATTTTTCTTGCATTATTTCTGACACGTTGCCTGATTTAGAGCTAATTGGAAAATCTCAATGCTTCCCGCTCTACTGGTACGAACAACGACAGAAAAAACAACCAAAATTACCTGGTTTTGAGACGGTTAGCACCGACAACGACCCCGAATACACCCGCAGAGACGGCCTGAGTGATTTCATCCTCAAACGAGCAAAGAAGCAGTACGGCAAAAGCGTAACCAATGAGGATGTTTTCTATTACGTATACGGCATTCTACACAGCCCGGAATACCGAACCGCCTTTGCCAATGACCTAAAAAAGATGCTGCCCCGCTTGCCTCTGATCGACAGTGCAAAGGATTTTTGGGCTTTCAGTAAAGCGGGCCGGGCCTTGGCTGATCCGCACATCAATTACGAAACAGTGCCTCCTTACGACGGGGTGACGGTGACAGGAGCGGACAGCGAGTTTTTCCGGGTGGAGAAAATGCGATTTCCGAAGAAAGACGGCATGGTACGAGGCAAAAAGAAAAAGGTGAATGATACAGCGATAATTCACTATAACAGCAAGATAACCCTTTCAGATATCCCGGAGAAAGCCTATCATTACGTGGTCAACGGCAAGTCCGCCGTGGCGTGGATCATGGAACGCTACCAAGTGAAGACCGATAAAAAAAGTGGCATTACCAACGATCCCAACGACTGGGCTGAAGAGGTCGGCAACCCCCGCTATATTCTGGATTTACTGCTCAGTGTTATCAATGTAAGTGTGCAGACCGTGGATATTGTGGAGAGCCTGCCGAAGGTTAATTTCGGGTGAAGGTGTCCCGACCTGATTTAGTTCATTTATAAAAAGCCAAAAACACGCCTTCAGTTGATTTCCAGCATCTTTTCAGCCTTGACTATTCAGAGTTAGATTTGCGTTG
>CBDTVG010000175.1:0-5136 GCA_965363745.1 uncultured Candidatus Electrothrix sp.
CGGTCGCCGAGTTGGCGTTGTAGTTTACAGGATAGGTCGGACGTGGTGTCCATTTGACATAGAGGGTGAGCGCCGTATCAAGGCTGTAAGTGCCGCCTGCGACATAATCAGTTCCTGAGCCGTTAGCCGCCGTGTTCCATCCGACAAAGGCGTATCCGGTTCTGATTAAATTGCCGCTGTTGGTCGCTAAAGTTAAGTCAAAGCCTTCTGTTTTCTGTTGGGAGAGAGGAGTCGTCCCGCCGGTCGCCGAGTTGGCGTTGTAGGTCACAGGATAGGCCGCGAGCGGATCAATTCCATAGACAAGAATATCATCTACACTCATGCCGGAACGACTGGATCCTCCCGTATAATCAAAAATCCATCGAATATAGACGGTGTTCCGCCCGTCAGCCACAGCTGAAATGTCGTATTCGGATGCGCTCCAACTTGTTGCCCAAAGATTGGTCGCCGAGTAGAGGTCAGTCCAATTTATGCCGTTGTTGGAAACCTGCACTTTGGCGTAGTCTCCGTCCACCACGGAAAATTGACCCATGAATTTCAGTTTTGTCTCGGAATAATTGGAACAGTCAATCGCTCCGGTCGTCAAGTTGCTGTCTGTAAAAATATTACCGTCCAAATTCGTGTCGTAAATATTGGTTCCCGTGTACGCCTCTATCGGCCCGCCATAGGTAGTATTGTCCACTGTGGGAACTCCATATTCCCATGCACCTGTAGCGGTGAAGGAAGGATTGGAGTCCAAAGTCTCGGTATACAATACAGTTGCTATTTTAAAAACGGCGTCGCTGGAATCGGTAATAGTTCCCGTAAAATTGCTGATCCGTACAGTATATCCGGTTCCGCGGAGATTCGCGGGAACAGTCCAAGCGTATGTTCTGTCATTCAAGGTGCTGGCATCAATTACCTGATGTACGTTGCCGTTCAGTAATAATTCTATTTTCACGTCTCCGATCACGCCGGAGGAATCCCAGCGCAGGCTGTAGGTCTTGCCAGCAATCAACATTTCTCCGCCATTAGGATAATCAACCTGGACAGTTATAGAACTAAGCCGATTGCTATAGGCCGCATACACCTTCCTCAACTGGCGCAGGACTTTGGCGCTGTTCCCGTTGAAAACATTCCCGGCGGGCATACCATGATCAGTGATGTTAGGATCTGAAAAAATCCCGACCCGCACATGACTGAGACCGTCTGGAAAGTAGGTGCCGGAGGTGTAGGTCATAATACTGGCGTATCCGCTCGTATTGGGAGTCGGATGCCAGTGCCAGCCTGCGGTGCTTTCTCCGAAACCATATGCATCAATCTCCCAGAGAGTCGGGCCGGGTTGCGTGCTTTGGTCCTTAGCATGATGTAAGCCCATATTATGCCCCACCTCGTGGACGGGTGTATAGCTGGCAAAAGAATTGTCATCAATAACGGAAAATGCGAATATTCTTGCGTTGCCAGCTGGATCATTCAGTATCCACCCCATACCGCCGCTGCCTGTGGCATTTATCATGATGACATAATCAGCGCCGTAGTTATCCCGTTGCACATGCACATCATCCAGCATATATGAACCATGGCTGCTTTCATATTTAAATGGATCATAAGTCGATGAAAACGTGAGACGATCCAAGTCAACACCGTTGTCTCCTGACTCGACATAGGGGATTTCATAGGAATGAACCAAGTTCCAGCTAATAAAACTGCCCGTGTTTGTGTGGGCATCATTGGCCATGCTGACCCCTATGGCGATCTTATTATCCATAGCCGCCTGAGAGCCAGCGGCGGTCAGTGCGTCATCCGTGTAGACAACCATGATATCGACCACGGAAGATGCGTCAACAGCCTCATCAGCCAGCATGACCGGGCCAGCTGATTGTATATTCTCTATATCCGATTGCGCTGCGGGCAGAAACCGCTGGTCATCTCCCTCGTCCGGCTCCGCTAGGACAGGGTCCAGCTCCAAAGTATAATGTCGCCCCGTTTGTTGGTTAAAATCAAGAGCGTAAATTTTGCCTTTTTCGGGAACACGTATTCTGGCATGTAGCTGACCGTCCGAACTGGCGATAAAAGCTCTTCCCCATCTGGAATCCTTTATTTTTGCGGTCGTGCTGACCGTGCCGTTAACATTTTGCAAGGAGGTGGAGACAACCGCCGTCACCTTGACATCGTCGAACAGGTCAAAGGAAAGCTCCGTCCCCTCTTTAAGCGGTTGACCGTTGATCATGTTTTGATGCAAGGTCACCTTCCGACTTCTCACGCCAGCATCATCTGATCCTTTCCAGTCGGACGGATCAGGATCAATTGATTGAATAATATTAATGATACCATCCTCTTCGGAAACGACGGACGGTTGCTTGTCGTTCTCCTTCTGAGGCGTGGAAACAACCTGCTTGGGCGGAAAAGCGGCTGGTTGCGCTTTGTTTTCATCAAGCTCAGTATCAAGATCAGGCGAAGGGGAGGGCACCGCCTGTTCAGCCGTATGTGTATTGACTGCTACGGTTTGCTCCTGTTCTTGGGTGGATGTTGTTCGTTGTTCTCGAAGAAGCAATCCTCCCGCAAGGAGAAGTAGAGCCAGACAGAGAATGAGGGCTGTTTTTTTCGTAGGGCGGTTGTTTGTTTTTTTCATGCGTCACACCTCCTGCCGGGATGTCGCAATCGCCCCGACGAATAAGAATCAGTTTATGTTATTCGGTTCAAAAACTTGACGGCTCCTGATCACCCCTGAATAGCATATCCTCCATCAACCACCACCACCTGTCCGTGGATCATGGAGGCCGCCTCACTACATAAAAACAAGGCGAGATCAGCCACATCTTCAGGAGTGGTCAAGCGACCGAGCGGGGTGCGCTTAAGGGATTGCCCTATAATTTCATCACGATTGGGGAATTTTTTCAAGGCATCGGTATCCACCACCCCGGCGCTAATGGTGTTGACGGTAATTCCCTGAGGGCCAAGCTCCACAGCGAGATGACGAACCAAGGATTCCAAAGCGGCCTTGGAAGCCCCGACCACGGTATAGTTGGGCACTGCCCGCACTGCGCCGAGACTGGAAACCGCCAGCACTCTACCTCCCTTGCCCATGAGCGGAACAGCATGCTGGGTCAGGGTCAGCATGGCCCGTGCATTGATATCCATAGCCCAGTTCCAATGTCGCTGCGTCAGCTCCATAGCGGGTTTCAGCACCCCGGATGCGGCGTTGGAAACCAGAATATCCATACCTTCATAGGAGTTTTTGATTTCATCAAACATCCTTATCACATCGTCTTCCTTGGCGACATTGGCCTTGATTGCGAGGCAACGCACACCGTGCTTCTCAATAGCCGCAACCGTATTTTCCGCATCACGACGGTGCCTGACATAATTCACCACAATATTCACACCGTGTTCCGCCAACCGCACGGCGATTGCCCGACCAATACCACGGGAGCCTCCAGTGATAAGTGCTGTTTTCCCCTGCAAATTAAACATCTACAATCTCCTGTGCAAATTTGTTCAGCATCCGTCCCGCAAGACAGAACAGAAAACGCATTCCGGGCGGCGCAACCGATGCTGATTGTTATCAGATATACTTTTTTGAATGAATTACCTTGCAATGTACCTTGCGGAGGTGCTCTTTGCAAGAGCAATGGTTGTGGCGCATTTAGTTGTGATAATTATAATACCTTGCCATTACTCATTAAAATCCTCTTGATTGAACTTTGCAGAAACCGAAATGGATTAAAGCGAACAGGATTGAGTGCAGTCGGCACCTGAAAATCACTGACCTGTAATGCTTGCGGCCTGGATAAGGGGAAGGAAAGCTGGGACAGATCTGCGCCGATAAGCTCCGCCCGTTGACAGGCCGCCATCAGAGGGCTTCGGGCCGGTGGCACGCAGAGAATTTTATGCAGGACTCTGTCCACGGCCACAGGATTGGTTGAGGCGGCAAGGAGCCCTAATGGATATGGAACGCCGTTGAGCGGCCCTGTTGTATGCATAGCCACGATACCGTCAACGATACTGACGGAAGCGGGCAGAGCCAAGGGGATTCGGACAAGCCGGTCGGCGAACGCGGCACCGTTATCCTCACCGTTCCCATCTCCCGCGCCTCCATAGGCCATGTGCCACCAAGCCTTATGCAGACCGACAAGGCAACCGAAACAATTTTTCACAGCCAGAGTGAGACGGGTGAGGGCATGCGCCTTAACTCTCGGCAGATTCACCAACAGGTCGCATTCCAAAGCGGCTTGGGCTAGCATAGCCTGACCGCCGCCGGGCAGATCAACTTTGCGGGCCTTGTTGAAATTTCGAATCTGCACACCGAGAGCAGCCAGTTCATCTATAAGACCAAGGGCGTTCAGCACCATGGTGGCGGTGCCGAAGGCTGGTGAGTCCCCGATGCTAACCCGCGCTCCCTGATCTATGAACCAGCGGGCCACAGCCAAAATCAATGCGCCTTCCGTGCAGGGGAGATGACCGGACTTGGCGCTGATCAGGTTCGGTTTCAGAAGGATTTCAGATGAACGAAGCGTGGACGGCAACTCCGTCGCCTTGAGGATGCGCTCAAGAGCATTTGTGAGGATGTTAGGTTCATAGCCGGAGCACGGTGTGAGGGCGACATTGGTCGAATGTAAATGCATATCTTTTTATTTTCAATTTATACGGGCTGACAAACTTGCGGAGTTGGCATGAGAATGAGTATTCACGACAAAATATCACGATAAAACATTATGGCACAGGTTCAGTTCATTACGTATCTGGCTGTACTCCTGTAGGTATTCAAAGTTGCTTTTTTTACGGAATATCATAGTGATGTGTTTTGAATCGAACGGAACCAGTGCCTCTGTGTCCAGATCATGCAGACTGCCCAAGTGATCCGTGTATCCAGCAGCACCCATGCCAGTTCTCAATGCCAGAAATTGTGAAATTGCAAAAAAATAGGAAATTAGGACACCAGAGCCTCACCATCAAATTTTTCAGCCAGAAACTCCAGAAAGCTCCCTTTTATAACAACGGATTGAATCCCATCTTTGTGAAAAATTTCAAGAAGGAAACGCTTCAGTGTACCCTCAAACTCAGAAAGAAAAGTGCGCTGATCAGCGGCAGGCAGGGCGCTGAATCTCTCTTCCAACTCAAAACTTTTTTTTCGGTAATTTTCTTCATCTTTCTGTA
>CBDTVG010000176.1:0-5127 GCA_965363745.1 uncultured Candidatus Electrothrix sp.
AATATGTGGTGGTTCCGGTCTCAACAGAGTCCGCATCCGGTGGCTGAGTAGTTACCTCCTTTCTATATCTCCATCTCCAAAACATCCACCAGTTCAGCATGGTTATCCGTATACTGACTGCTAAATCAGCGAAACCGAACAGAATACGTAGCATCACCTCTGAAAATAAGACAATGTCAGAACCCGCACAAAGTGATACGCCGGTTCTTCATAAGGATGCGCCGCAATGAGGGCCTCTATTGCGCCCTTAATGAATTCATCTTCGCAAACCATTTCCACTTTATACTCGCTTACCTGTTCTAATTGGCCTATCCGCCCAAGACAAGGATTACTGTTCTTCATCGGAAGAAATTGGTTGTCGCCGAGAACTTGCCAAGAGCAACATGCATAATTGCCAACTTGCCCGGCCCCGGCGGAGAATAAGGCGGCCTTCACTTCATCCACATGAGACACAGGAACATAAAAACAAATTTTATACATGAGCGGATTCAAAAATAAAATGAATCATAACGTGTAAACGCAACTGGTAGCCGACAGCGGCTGGTCACTTTTCAATTACCGGGTTAGATATAAATGACAATCATGCTCTTATAAAATAAGGAAGCACAGTCAGCACGATCCCGGCGAGAATTAGCAGAAAGATATTTGCAATAAAATACGGCAGCACCATTAAGCCGACCCCACAGAGAAGCGGGACAAAGGCCTGTTGTTTTTTACCGTAAATGAAAAAGCCCGTGCCTATCGCACCAAACAGAACACCTAAGAATAAAGTCAACGGATCTGGCATTGTTCACACTCCTTTATATGGCTGATGACAGGTGAGTCTCCTTGACGGAGGCGGACGTCGCCTTCGACAAGCTCAAGTAAGGTATTAATTTTTCTCGCCGTTTCTTGATCGCCTAAAATATATTTTCTATCAAAATCAGGGTACGAAAAAACAATAGCAAAGGCGACACGGTTTGTCGTCTGAAATGATCTGTGTCCTAAAAAATAAATCGAGCCGGATTGAAGACAGGCTGTTGCATTTTCCCACAATATTCATTTCTCTCTTTGGATTGCGGGCTGAAACGTGGTACTCTGCCAGCCTATCAAACATACACCTCAGCTTTCCAAAGGAATCAAATCATGAACCGGCATCAAACCTTGCTCCTTACCTTGCTTGCGGCCTTTTTTCTCTTCTCCCTGACTGGCTCTCCAAGCACTCAGGCAAAGGACACGCCCTCCCTGCCCGCCGCCTGCATCTCCAAAGGCTGGCCCCACGATAGCAGCGACCTCAAGCCCGACCCGGCTCTGATCTTCGGCACCCTGCAAAACGGTGTCCGTTATGTGATCATGCCCAATCATGAACCAAAGAAGCGGGTGGCCCTGCACCTGAATGTGCAGGCGGGATCATTAAATGAAACTGAAGAGCAGCGGGGGCTGGCCCATTACTTAGAGCATATGCTCTTTAACGGCACCACCCATTATCCTCCGGGCACCCTAGTTGAATATTTCCAATCCATCGGCATGAGCTTCGGGTCGGATAACAACGCCCACACCTCCTATGACGAGACTGTGTACAAACTGATGTTGCCCGACGGTGAACGAAAAACATTAAACAAGGGCCTTCAGCTACTGGCTGATTACGCTGGCGGTGCCTTACTTTTGGAAAAGGAAGTGGACAGGGAACGGGGAATTATTCAGGCGGAAAAAAGGGCTAGGGATTCAGCATCCAGACGTGTGCGCAAGGAAGGGCTGAGAACTTCTTTCGCAGGCACTCTAATAGCCCAGCGGGACGTGATCGGCACGGATCAGGTGTTGCGGGACGCAGATGCCGCCCTGCTCAGGCAATATTATGAACGCTGGTACCGCCCTGACAACATCATCGTGGTTGCGGTGGGCGATACAGACACTGCCCAGCTTGAAGAGTTGATCAAGTTGCATTTTAGCCCGCTGCAAGCTAAGACAGCTAAACCGGCCTGCCCTGATTTCGGTCGAGTTGCGGAAAGCGGAACAGAGACTGCCTATCTCTTTGAAGCGGATTTGGGCTATACTAATATTTCCTTTGAATCGGTCTGGAATATCGAGCCAAAGCCGTACACCAAGGACGAAACTCTGCGCCAGTTAAGGAATTACGTGGCCGCCGACATGCTGGGCAATCGACTTCAGCAGCTAGTCAACCGCCCGGACAGCCCTATGACCGGGACGACTGTCTATAACGGTGAAATGATGCAACGCTTAGGCTATGTCGCCATGACAGCCCGCACTTCCCCGGAAAATTGGCGCAAAGCTCTAAGCTTGCTCAACACCTCTCTGCGTCAGGCTGAGAAATTCGGTTTTTCTGAACCGGAGTTCACCCGGACGAAAAACGAAATCATGACCTCCCTGAAACAGGAAGTGCAGACCGCTGACAGCAGAAAGAGCGATGGTCTGGCCTACAGCGTCATCAGCAACTTGAATGATAATCAAGTTATGCTTTCACCCGCCCAGGAACTGGCTCTGTTCCAGCCCGCACTGGAGAAGATGACCTTGGCCGAGGCGAATGAGGCATTTCGAGGCCTGTGGCATAAACGCCGGTTGATCAAGGTGATGGGCACCGCTGACCTAAGAAAGGAAAAAGACGGCGCAAAGGACAGTGCGACACCGGAGTCTGTAATCCTCAAGACCCTGCATGTAGCTGAAAAAGAGGAGATCACGCCCTGGGTGCAGGAAAATGAGGCGGTTTTCCCCTACCTGCCCACTCCTGAAGATAAAACGGAAGTTGTTCAGCACAGCGAGTACAGCAAAATTGGTGTGGATCACTATGTGTTCAAAAACGGCACCGTGCTGAATTTGAAAAAGACAGACTTTGAACCCAATGAGCTGCGGGTCATTGTTGCGCTGGGTGAAGGCCAGTTGTCCGAGCCAAAGCAGGGGCTGGCTACGCTCGCACAGATGCTGCTGTCGGAAAGCGGCGTGGGCGGTTTAAATAAAGATCAGCTCAAATCGGCACTTGCGGCCTATTCCAGCAGGGTGTACTTCCATGCCGGGGAGGACAGCTTTCAATTCAGAGGCCAAGGACTGAGTGAGGAAAGCGAACTGCTCTTTCAACTCCTGCATACATATATATCTGATCCCGCCTTCAGGCCCGATGCCTTTCAGCGGAGTATGCGGAGAATGCAACAGGCCTACGCTCAAATGCGGGGTTCAGTGGAAGGCATGATGAGCCTGCACGGTGAACGCTTTCTGGCTGGGGGCAATCCCCGCTACGGTGTCACCCCCGAAGACCTGTTCAACAAGCTCACCCTTGCCGAGGCGGAGCAGTGGTTGCGTCCAATCTTGAAGAACGAGGGTCTGGAGATTTCCGTGGTCGGTGATTTTGACCGGGAGACAATTTTAAAGCTGGTCGGGCGTTACTTCGGCGGACAGCTCAGAAAGGACATTCAGACGAAAGAGGGTGAGCGTATCCTCTTTCCATCCGGGAAATCCCTGTCTTTGCCGGTCATCACGGACAGCGGCAAAGGGCTGATCACCGTGGCATGGCCCACAGAGGATTTTTGGGACATCTCTCGAACCAGGCGGCTCAGTGTGCTGGCGACAGTGTTTGATGACCGATTGCGCAAAGAAATCAGGGAAGAGCTTGGAGCCACCTATTCTCCTTATGTCTATAATTACTCCAGCACGGTTGATCCCGGCTACGGGGTGTTGCGCAGCGGGATGGTCGTGGACCCACCCCAAGCGGCTATGCTCACTGAAAAGCTCAAGCAGGCCGGGGCACGGCTCGCCGCTGACAAGGTGACAAAGGAGGAGCTGGAACGCGCCCTTGAACCTATTCTGACCTCCATCCGAGATAGAGTACGCACCAACGGCTACTGGCTGGACTCGGTACTGCTGGGCTCCAGCCGTCATCCCCAACGTCTGGAATGGCCAATGAGCTTTCAGACGGATTACGCTTCAGTCACAGCGGAAGAGATCTCGGCCCTTGCGGCTAAATATCTGCGACCGGACAAGGCTGCGGAGCTCGTCCTGTTGCCGGAGAAAAAAGAAAGCAAGAGCGAGTAAGTCGAAGAGTCGGAAAGGAATGCGAGCTGTTGAGTAGTTTTTGAGCTACAGGCCGCCGCATTCTTCTTTTCATATTCAACAACATCAGAATATCATGCAGAAAAAAACGGCTGTATTTCTCGACCGCGACGGCACCATCAACGAGCAGATGGGGTATATTAACCACATCGACCGATTCATCCTCCTGCCCGGAGCGGCTGAAGCAATCCGCACCCTGAACGAGCATAACATTCCCGTCATCGTGGTCACCAACCAATCCGGCTTGGCTCGTGGCTATTTCCCGCCCTCTCTGCTGGAGAAGGTTCATACAAAAATGGAGCGGCAATTGGCGCGGGCAGGTGCCAATATCGACGGCCTCTATATCTGCCCCCATCATCCAGAAGCTAAAGAGGAGCAATATCGCAAGGCATGTAATTGCCGCAAGCCCAAAATTGGCCTGTTAGAGCAAGCAGCCGCAGAACTAAATCTCGATCTGAGCCGTTCCTTCATGGTGGGGGATCGCTGGTCTGACCTGAAATGCGGGATTCAGGCCGGTGCGACCTCTATCTTGGTGCTCACCGGCTATGGTCGGGGGGATTTGGAGTATATCGGGCCTCGGCAGGAGATTCAGCCCACCGCAGTTGCGGAGGATTTGAGAGAGGCGGTTGGCTGGATATTGGAGAGAATGGTGTAATGAAGAAAAAGTGGAACGAGGCCGAAGCGGGTCCGACGGCGTACAGGTGACAGCGGTTATGCGATCCTTCTCTGACCAAATTCAACGGATCTTTCCGTATCTGTTTGTTTGTACCATTGAAGGACTTTGGTCAGTTTGTCCGGCCGCTGGATAGCTTGGGCAACTCTGTTCATAAGATACAAAACATGACGAGCAAAGTGGCTATAGCAACGGTTAGGAACCCAGCAATTCTAAATTTACAAATTATCAAATAGATAAGGGGGCAATCTCAAGCGTTTCAAGCATGAAATTTAGGCTACCAGCTTAAGCCGGGACAAAATTAACCTCGTCCCAAGAAAATATCACCTGAAAAATAATTTTATTAAAAAAATACTTTAACTACTCGTAAGGAAATGGTATATTTCCGTTATGAAAATATTAACGGAAAAAATACG
>CBDTVG010000177.1:0-5105 GCA_965363745.1 uncultured Candidatus Electrothrix sp.
TGGGACAGTATGAGCAGGGCGGCATAGATTAACCGCACTTTTAATCACACCCGGTCGATGCTTGGTAGGCTTCGTTTTTTTCATTCAAAAAACAGTTGCATGAAACATTTTGAAAAAAGTATCGTTGCGAGATGAATCGGTTACCCGTCATTTTTTTAATTGACAGGTTTTTGTTTTCGCGGGTACCCTGAGGAATATGGACACATCATGTGTTAAAATATTTTAATCTGAAACAGGGGTGATATAATGGCTGGCGCGGTTGCGGGCGGTTCTTCCGGTGTTGGTTTTCTCGACAAAATATGGACGTGGATACAGAGCACTAATGTTCCTGATCAAGCGAAAGATGTTGATATTATAGCTCTTTTTACAAATCCTTGGTTTATAGTACCGTTTGTAGCTCTTATTGGTTACCTGATCTGGAAACAATCATTTACTGAGCTAATATTTATCGCTATTTTTGTTTTTTTATGGTGGGTCAGCGGAACATCATATATGCAAACATTGATTGTTGACGGAGAATTGCAGATTAACAAGGTATTGCCGGTACTTGCCGGAGCAGCGGCTGTGCTTGGTTTTTTAATTTATCTGTTTTTTGGTCGTTCTTCTTGAGGTTGCTTTCAAGGTCGTTCTGTAACATTACTGAACGCCTGACATATGCTTCGCTTTTGACGGAGCGTATGGCCTTTTTTGTCGGAATACATCCGGCTTATTTTTTTCTATTTATTCCTAAATCGGGTTTATCAGCATGGAATATCGTAACGCTGTTTTTGTTGTCACATCAGAGGATTCATGCCCTATTTATAATGTGGGTGAAGAGTTGCAGATTCAGGATTCAGCAATAAGCGTGGATTACGAAAAGCCCGTATGCCTGATTTTGGTACAGGAATTGCACAGGGCTCTTGCTAAGAGTAAAAAGCCGGGCGAACAGCGTTTTTCTCAGATGGCTATGCAGCGCACCACTTTTAAGTGTCCCGGCTGCACCGGCTCAATGCGCTTTGAGTACAAAAAAGAACGGGGCTTTTCCACGTTGCAGATGAATCTGTTGCGGATCGCTGATAAAAAAGCCAGAAAACGTCATGTGGAGGCGTTATTTAAACATCTTCGAACCATGCAGGTATTTGAGCTTCTTGAAGATCATGATTTACTCGATCTGATTTCAATGCTGAAACTAAAACAGTTCGATCCCAACAAGGTGATTATCTCGGAAGGAGCCAGAGGTACCCATTTATACATCATTTTGTCAGGTAAAGTCGCTATCATTAAGGGTGATAACGAGGTCATCGCCGAGATAGGGCGCGGAGAAATTTTTGGCGAAATGAGCCTTCTTTCCGGTGAACCGGCCAGCAGTTCCGTGCATTCGCGTACTGTTGTCAAGTTCGGCACTATTAATGGCAAGGATCTAAAATTCATCCTCAACCGGTATCCGGTGCTCCAAATATTTTTCTACAGACTGCTGGTGAACCGAGCGCAAATGAATATGGCGCGATCCGGTAAAATCAGTTCAGGTATGAGCGGTGAGCTTATTTATATCAATCCTGTCGAGCTCTTTCAGTTGATTAACAGCGGAGGCAAGTCCGGTAAGGTTGATTTGATTTTTTCAGATGGGCATGCAATTATTCTGTTTAAAGAAGGGGAGATTATCCACGCTTATTATGGTGATCTTCAGGGAAAAGAAGCGTTGTTCGCTCTGCTGTCCAGAAAAAAAGGCTCATTTACCTACAATACAGAACTTGATAAGAAATATGAGGAGTTGCCCATCCTTGGAGGGTTTATGGGCTTGCTGATGGAAGGGTTGCAACGTATAGATGAGGAGTCGGAACAACAGTCTTGATGTCTTGATGATTCCTGCGGCGGGGAGGGGATCGCGAGGAAGCGGCGGCGCGCTGTAGTTTTTTATTCTTCTGTCGTACGGGTGGCGCATCCAATGTCGGAACGGAGTTATATATGGAATATCGTAACGCTGTTTTTATCGTCACCGAGGAACATTCCTGCCCTTTATATAATGTGGGAGAAGAGTTTGTAGTTCATGATTCGATTCTTTCTATTGAAGGAAATAAAAAAATTTGCCTGCTGTTTGCACAGGAGTTTTTGAAGGCTCTGGCCGGAACCAAACCCTTTGAACGGCGTTTTACCCAGACAGGAATGCGGCGGGCTAAGTTTGAGTGCGGCGGATGCACCGGTCTTATTCGCTTTGAGTACAAGAAGGAAAATCCTCATTCCACTTTACAGATGAATCTTCTGGAAGTGGCTAAAAAAAGAGCTAAAAAACAACTTATTGAAGAGTTCTTCGGGTTGCTCCGTGAGATGGAGATTTTTGAACCCCTTGATAATTTCGATTTGCAGGATCTCGCCCTCCTGATGAAGTTGCAAAAATATCCCGCCAATAAAATTATTATCGAGGCTGGAGAATTGGGGGCACATTTTTATGTGGTACTGTCCGGGACAGTGGCTGTTGTTCGGGAAGACAGTGAGGTGATAGCTGAAATCGAGGCCGGAGATATTTTCGGTGAAATGAGCCTTCTTTCCGGTGAATTAACCTACCCTTCAGTGTATTCAAAAACGTCGATTCAGTTGGCCGCTCTGAAGGCGAAAGATTTCAAGCACGTTCTTTCCAGATATCCAATTCTGCAAATATTTTTCTACCGTGTTTTGGTTAATCGCGCTCAAGAAAATACTATGCGGGCTGGCAATATAAGCTCCGGTATGAGCGGTGAACTTTCCGATATTAATTCTGTGGAACTTTTTCAGCTGATTAATTCTGGTGGTAAATCAGGAAAAGTAAACTTCATTTTTGAAGAATGTCAGGCAGTAACTCTGTTTAACGAAGGGGAAATAGTTTATTGTAAATATGCTGAAGAGGAAGGAAAAAATGCTATTTTCTCCTTGCTTGCAAAGGAAAAGGGATTATTCACCTATACTAAGGAGCTGGCTGATCAGGAAAAAAAACTACCGGTCTTGGGTGGTTTTATGGGGCTAATCATGGAGGGATTGCGCCGTATAGATGAAAAAGAGGATAATCAGGAAGAGTGAGCTTCCTTTTTCTGTATACAGCGGAGAAATAAATGGGAACACGGGCAATTAAACAGCAGGTGCTGAATCTTTTGAAGCGGCCTGATTTTTCCGCTGTTCTGGCTGAGCTGGCTCAAATGAAAGAAAAAGAGGTAATTAACGCTCTGTTTTCAGGCCTTTGCCGAAGCGAGGAACAGATACGCTGGTTCGCTGTTTCCGCTATGGGAGCGGCGGTCGTCAGGTTGGCTAATAAGGATATTGAAGAAGCGCGGGTTGTTATGCGCCGTATGCTCTGGAGCCTGAATGATGAATCCGGCGGTATCGGCTGGGGTGCTCCTGAAGCTATGGCTGAAATTATGTGCCTCCATGAGGGGCTTGCCGATGAATATATACATATGCTAATTTCCTATATGCGTCCAGACGGTGAGGAGAGCTGGCAGGACGGCAATTTTCTTGAGCATGAGATCCTGCAACAGGGGGTAATGTGGGCGGTTGGGAGATTGGCGCAATGCCGCAAACAGTTGTTACTTGACAGGGGAGCGGAGCGGGATATCGTTGCCTACTTGGATTCGTCGGATGCCGTAGTTTGCGGGCTGGCGGTCAGAGCGGCGGGATTGCTGGGCCGGAGCGCGGGACGAGATGAGCGTATTCGGGAGTTGGCTGAGAGCGATGATCAAATGATCCTTTTGTATGAAAATGGTGTATTCAGCACGGTTTCAATCGCCGTCCTCGCCGGTCAGGCATTGGAGCGGTTGTCAGGATGAATAATTTATTTCCTCAGGCAAGTTGTCTGCAAATGGAGATTCGGCTGGGCGATATCGCAACCAATCTTCGCCGACTCCGAGAGCTGCTGGCAGGAGAGCGATTTGCCGAGAACACCTTGGTCGTTCTGCCTGAACTTTGGGCGACGGGCTTTGATTATCCCCGTGCCGCATTTCTGGCGGAACAGACACCTGAAATACTTGCTGAACTGCGCCGGACGGCAGCCCAAAATACGCTATGGTTCGCCGGTTCTTTGCTGGAAAAGAGCGGGCATGGCGAAGCTCCATACAACACGCTGTTTCTGGTCGGCCCGGACGGAGTGGTTGGCAAATATCGAAAACATCATCTCTTCAGCTTTTGGCGGGAAGATCAATATTTGCGGGCCGGGAAAGAACCATTGCCTATAAGCACGCCCTTCGGTTCGCTGGCTGGTTTGGTCTGCTATGATCTCCGTTTTCCTGAAATCAGTCGGCAACAAATTTTTAGCGGCTGTCGGCTGCTTGTTGTCGTTGCTCAGTGGCCCCTGATTCGGCTTGATCATTGGCAAATCCTTCTCCGGGCCAGGGCTGTAGAAAATCAAGTATTTATAGTGGCCTGCAACGGTTTCGGCACCATTGGTAAAGAAACTTTGGCTGGGCATTCTATGGTGATTGACCCGACCGGTCAGGTGCTGGTTGAAGCGGGTGGGGGGGCTGAGGTGATCAAAACGGAGCTGGTGGAGGCGGAGGTAGACGCTGTCCGTTCCCGTTTCTGTTCAGTCGGTGAACGACCTTGGTCTGAATGGAACAAGAACAAAATTGTCGAATTGGCACCTTTGAAAGCATGCTTAGCCAAAATTCGCCGTCAGCACAGCAAAATCGTTTTCACCAACGGCTGTTTTGATCTCCTGCACGCTGGCCATATTAGTTATTTGGAACAGGCCCGCGCCTGCGGTGACTGCCTTGTGATCGGTCTGAATTCCGATAGATCAGTTCGCACTTTAAAAGGGCCGTCGAGGCCAGTGAACAATGAGCGGGACAGAGCAGGAGTGCTCGCCGCCTTGGGTTGCGTGGACTTTGTCGTTATTTTCGATGAGGAAACGCCGCAAAACCTGATCACCGCCCTCCGCCCGGACATTCTGATTAAAGGAGCGGACTGGCCGGAAGAGCGGATTGTCGGAGCTGCCGAGGTCAAAGCCGCCGGAGGTGAGGTCAGGCGAATTTCATTCGAGTCTCAAATCTCGACCACCGCAATTATTGAAAAAATACTCGCCAGCCAACGGCGGAAATAATTACCTTTTTCCGGCATGCTTCATATGCCAGTTGACACTTTCTGGATGAGTTGATTCTCATTTC
>CBDTVG010000178.1:0-5024 GCA_965363745.1 uncultured Candidatus Electrothrix sp.
GTCAGGTGTTTCTTTAGATATTCCTCCCTATGTTATTTTGACTGGCACCAGAAATAGGATGCGGATCGCCGGTGTCAATAAGATAGGTATGCGCCGCAATGGGTTGAGTCGAGAGGCGATCAACAGTGTTGACGGGGCGTTCAGGATAATTTTTCGTTCCTCCCCCCAAGTTCTGGTCAAGGAAGCCTTGGCCCAAGCTGTGCAAGAGTTTCCAAATTCACCTGAGGTACATGTTATGGTTGATTTTTTCAGGAATAGTAAACGAGGTGTGGTGAAACGCACTGAAGATAGCTGAATATAACTGTACATGTCAACACCGATCGGAATTATTGCCGGAGGCGGGCAGTTTCCCCTGCTTTTTGCCGATGCGGCGAAGGAGCGTGGTCGTAAAGTTATCGCAGTTTGTCACCAGACAGAGACTGCGCCGGAGCTTGAGCGGCGAGCGGATGCCTCCTGTTGGGTGAAATTAGGACAGTTGGGAAAAATTATTCGATTTTTTCATGATCAGGGCGTGAGCGAGACAGTGTTTTGCGGCACCATCACCAAGACCCGTATATTCAAGGACATTCTTCCCGATTTGAAGGGCCTGAGCCTCTGGAACAAGATTGATAAACGGCTTGATGACGCTATCCTGCGGGCGGTCGCCGGTGCCTTGGAAAAAGAGGGCATCAAAGTACTGGCCTCGACTTGTTATCTTGAGCATCTTTTTTTTCCAAAAGGTATTCTTGGTAGGAAAAAACCGTCTAAAGAACAACTGGTGGATATCCGTTTTGGCTGGAGACTGGCACGAGAAATAGGTCGCCTTGATATTGGCCAATGTGTTGTGGTGCGGGAGGGTGCGGTCTTAGCTGTTGAAGCCATAGAAGGCACCGATGCCGCCATTCGCCGAGGCGGTGAGCTTTCCGGTTCCGGGGCCGTGGTTGTAAAAATGAAAAAACCGGGTCAGGATTTTCGTTTTGATTTGCCTGCCACCGGTGCTGAAACCATTGAGACCTTAGCTTCGGTCAAAGGGGCGGTGCTGGCGGTCGAGACCGGGCAGTCGCTTCTCTTTGATCGTGAGTCCATGATTGCTGCCGCTGATCGGGCTGGGATTGTTGTGGTTGGAGTGGAAGAGGATGAGATGGGGGAGTTGCTTTTTTAAAAGGGGAAATTCATGAATCAAAAAAACATCGCCGTAGTCGGCACCGGCTACTGGGGCAAAAATCTTGTCCGCAATTTTCATAATCTAGGCACATTACACACGGTCTGCGATACTAGGGATGAGGTTGTTCAAAGCTTCATCGAGCAATACCCCGGCGTTTCCGGTGTGCGGTCTTTCAGTGAGGTGCTGGCGGATGATGCCATCAAGGGTGTGGTGCTGGCCACCCCGGCGGTCAGTCATGCGGTGATGTGTAAAGAAGCCCTGCTAGCGGGTAAAGATGTTTACGTTGAAAAGCCCCTCTGCCTCAGTGAAGCGGAAGGCGCAGAGCTGATAGAGCTTGCTGACAAGCAGAGTCGAATTTTGATGGTTGGGCATCTGCTCTGGTATCATTCTGCAGTGATTAGGCTCAAAGAGCTGATTGATGCCGGTTCCTTGGGAAGGATCCAATATGTTTATTCCAACAGGCTTAACCTTGGCAAGTTACGGCGAGAAGAAAATGTCCTTTGGTCATTCGCCCCCCATGATATCTCTGTAATTCTGGGCCTGCTTGGTGAGATGCCGGAATCTATCCAAGCTCAGGGCGGTAATTACCTGCACAGTAAAATCGCTGACACCACAGTCACTTTGCTTAACTTTGCCAGCGGGGTGCGGGCCCATATTTTTGTTTCCTGGTTGCATCCTTTTAAAGAACAGAAGCTGGTCGTGGTGGGCGACCAAAAAATGGCGGTTTTTGACGATACGGCTCCTTGGCCGGAAAAGCTGGCTCTCTATCCCCATTCCGTAGAATGGTCAGGTAATGTCCCGATGGCCCATAAGGCGGAAGTCGAGTATGTGGAGCTTGAGGAGAGCGAGCCGCTTCGAGCGGAGTGTCAGGCCTTTATTGATGCCATTTTCAGCCGCAAGCCCCCTCGTACCGATGGCCGAGAGGGACTGAATGTCCTCAAGGTGCTGAATCGCTGCCAGCAAGGGCTTGAAAGCGGGAGAATGGTGCCGGTTGAACAAAACACAACGACTGTCGAATATCAGGCGCATCCTACCGCTGTGCTGGATCAGGATGTATCTGTCGGGACGGGAACTAAAATTTGGCATTTCAGCCATATCCTGTCCGGCTCCCAAATCGGTGAGGAGTGCAGTATCGGCCAGAATGTGGTGATCGGTCCTGATGTTCAGGTGGGCAGGAGTTGCAAAATTCAGAATAATGTATCCATTTACGCAGGTGTGGTTCTTGAGGATTATGTATTCTGCGGCCCGTCAATGGTGTTCACCAATGTGTACAATCCTCGCTGTGAATTTCCAAGAAAAGAGGAGTATAGACAGACTTTGGTCAAAAAAGGGGCTACCTTGGGTGCCAACTGCACTATTGTCTGCGGGGGTAGCATCGGCAGGTACGCCTTTATCGCCGCCGGAGCCGTGGTAACAAAAAATGTTCCTGATTTTTCCTTGATGGTCGGCAATCCGGCTCAGCAGATCGGCTGGATGAGCAGATTTGGTGAGCAACTGGATCTGCCGCTCAGCGGAGAAGGAGAAGCAACTTGTCCCCATACCGGGGAGCAATACCGGTTGGCTGACGGCAGGGTAAGTATTATCCTGTGAGTACGCAGGCTCCATTAAGGGTGTTGCTACTGACAACTTCTTTTCCTTTGAGCAAGGAATCACAGAGCGGCGTTTTCATTCGCAAGATGATTGAAAACTTGCCAATCGAAATTCAGGTGACAGTGCTTACCCCGGACAGCCCCTCCGTGGATATTTTTGAATCCGGTGCATACTCTCTTGTCCGCTTCCGTTACGCCCTGAAAAAATGGCAGCAACTGGCTCACGGATCGGGCGGTATTATGGCGACCCTTAATCGTAATAAATTTTTCATACTCCTCCTGCCTCCGTTCTTATTTTCCTGTTTTATAATGACTTGTCAGTACGCCCGCAAGGCGGATGTCCTGCACGCCAATTGGTCGATTAACGGAGTGCTTGCCGGAATCGCCGGGTGGCTTTTCGATAAGCCCGTTATTACAACTTTGCGGGGTAGTGATGTCAATCTCATGGAGAAATCTCGACTGATGCGTCAACTAGTGCGTATCTGCCTCTTCCGTAGCGAAAGGATCGTCACGGTCAGTCCTTCTTTGAAAAAAATTCTTACTGAAGAGTTTCCCCGTTACCTTGACAAGGTCAACGTGATTAGCAACGGTGTTGAGCAGGCGTTTTTTAATGCTGGAGAAAATACAGAGGTAAAAAATACAAACGGAGAACAGGCTGAACCTGTTCGTTTTCTGTACGCAGGAAATTTGACCGCCGGTAAAGGGGTGCATCTCATCCTTGAAGCGGCGACCTCTTTGTCCACAGATAACTGGTATCTTGATATCGTGGGTGACGGCCCGGAAAGGAAAAAATTGGAAGCATACTGCCGGGACAATTTTTTGGAATCCAGCGTGTTTTTTCACGGTTCGGTCGCCCCGGAGGATATGCCGATGTGTATGGGACGAGCTGATGCCTTTGTCTTTGCCAGTTTTGCCGAAGGCAGGCCCAATGCGGTGCTTGAAGCGATGGCGGCCCGGTTGCCGGTGATTGCCGCCGCAATTCCCGCTGTGCTGGATTTAATTAAAAATGGTCGGCAGGGATTCCTTTTTCCCCCTGGTGATACGGAAAAAATGAGAGAACACATGGCCTTTCTTCTCAGCCATCCCGCCGAACGGCGAATGATGGGAGATTGTGCAAGAAACACTATTAAATCAATGGGATTAAGCTGGAAGGAATCAGCCGGTCAATATGCCGCATTGTATGCGGAAGTGACATCTGACCGCCGGATGAAGAAAAAAATACTTTAAAGGCCTCCGCCATCTTTGAAAATAACAAGCGGGGACTTTGCCTTTCCCCGCCTGTTTATCGAACAGATAATTTATTTACACTTAGAAAAAAAGTTTTCCATATCAATAACTTTTACCTCTGAGGCTTTTTTCATTGTACCTCTGGAGGGCATTCCGTCGTTATGATTGAGAAGGAACTCCGCAGCACAGCCATAACTGTTCAAATCAAGCTGAAAAGCTCCTTCCCAGCCGATGCGGGTGTCGCCATCCATTACCCAAAAAAATCTTGGCGTTATTTCATGATTTCCAGTACCGCCGTCAACGAGCGAATTCAGTTCGAGGGGATGATCGTCGCCCGTAAGCTCATTTTGCGATACCTGCGGTCTATGTGCGCTGTCCGCCCGTAGCACCAAAATAAATACGGTGTTGGTTTCGCTGTTGTAACGGAGATAAATGTTTGACAATCCATCATTGCTTTCTTTGGCCCCATGCGTCGGAGGAAAGCGGTCTCTGCTCAGATCCCACTCATCGTACCGACCGTCAACAACAGTTGTTTTAAATTCCGCCTGAGCGGCGAAGGGAAAAGCGGCGAAGAAAAAGACCGCCCAACTCATCAGACTTCTGTTAAGTACACAACCTTGCGAATTCATAAGCACCTCCTGGTATTATATAAAACTAAAAGCAGGTAACCCGGCTGTCTCCCTTATTAGAGATCCGTGGCTTTCCGACACCGCCTCACGACGGCTGTGGCTTTATCAACTTTCCGGCATGGAACCTTTTCGTCCCATTCCGTCCAGAAAGTCAGGTACCCGCAGTTCAAGCGCAGATGTCCTTCAAGAAAAGGTTAAAAATATTAGCAAGTTTTGTCAATATCTTTCTTTGAGCGAAAATTGCCTGAAGCGCTGTTTCAGTTCGGTACATTGCCCTTGTTCAAGGGCATGTTCAGCTTCATTACTTAGGGATGATCTTGAAAAGAGGACATTTCATAAATCACGAAAAATATTGTGGCAACATCCGGGCATGACACTCTGTGGTTCTAAAAAAAACAGCGTTATTCAACGGATACTCCTCAAGATACATAAGGG
>CBDTVG010000179.1:0-5020 GCA_965363745.1 uncultured Candidatus Electrothrix sp.
TTGAGTCTTCGATTCAGGCTTTGATTGAGGTTTGGGTTGAGCCTTCGGTTGAGCCTGCACCTTTTTTTTTGGGTGCGATGCGGATTGTTGTTTTTGCGCCTTGTTTTCGTCCCGCCCATCTCGCCCCTTATGTGCTTTTGGTGAAGGGGAGGTGGTATCTTTTTCCGCAGTTTTTTTATCTTCTTTGGTCGGGGGAGGGGATTTTTTGTCCTGTTCTTTTCGTTTCCCGCCGCTGTTCCTGCGGACGTTTTTTTGTTGCGTCTCTTTTGTTTCTTTTTGTTTTAGTTGCTTTGGGGGTTTCGGCGGAGTTGTTCTCTCCTCCACAACCACTTTTTTAGGCGGTTTTTCAGATGATCCTTCAGATGAAGAATCTTGTGTATCCTGAGGAGCATGATTATCCTTGGCTTTGTCCTTGGTTTGGCGTGGTTTACGAGATGCCGGCACACGGGGGGCTGTCTTCTGTTGGATATTTTTTGTCCCTTCAGTGCTTGCCTTCTCTTGCTTCTCGGTTTGGGTTTGAGCCGCATTTTTCGGTTTAGCACTTTTCCACCAAGCTCCAGTGGTTACCTTGCGTACATTTTTTGTTTCCTGTTGTTCCGTAACGTCTTTTTTTGTTTTATCGGTCATAATTTAAAGTTCCCGCTGTAAAATAAAAAATAAAAGCAGCTGCTTTTTGATCGTTCTCTTTTCAGAATAGTCGTCTGACGATCTCTAATTTATCAATTTTATTTATTCTTATTGATAATAGAGTATGTCACCATGAGTTCGTTTTTGTATTAAACCATCCTGAACTAATGTCTCAAGAAGCTGCTCAACCTTATTCGCACTTCCGAGATGGAAGGTGCGGTTTATATCAGCGACCGTACATGGCCGCCTTTTTAACATTTCTATAACCTTGATGACGAATGTCTGTTGATCAATATCGTGCTCAGGGTCAAGAAAAAGTTTGTTTTGTTCTTTCGGCGCATCCGTCTGTGTTGCCTGAAACGCCAATAGGTCAACGGGCCGGGCCGGATCACTCTCTTGGAACTGTCGGGCGATGGACGACATCCTCTGTTTATCCAAAGGACGGGCGAAAGATTCCAGAGGAGGGCGGGCGACCGTATTGAGCTGAATGCGGTCGATACGCATTCGGTCGGCGACTTGGCGCAACGCCAGCACTTCCTCTTCAGAATCATTGATACCCTGGACGAACAGGATTTCCAGCCAGAGTTTCCCCTCGTATTGATGCGAAAAAGTGACCAAGCCTTCGATGATCTGTCGCAGATCAAGACAGCTCGCCGGGCGATCAATTTTTCTGAATCCTTTAGGCAGGGCAGAGTCCAATGAGGGAATCACCACGTCGGCCAACGCTGTTTCCTGACGAATTTTTGGATCGTGGAGCGTTGTTCCGTTGGTCAGCACCGCGACAGGTTTCGCTGTAGATTTTTTCAGGTGAGTGATGATTTCGCCGAAAGCCGAGTGCAGGGTGGGTTCACCGCTGGCAGTGACTGTTATGAAATCCAGCTCGGCGACACGATCTTTGTTTTGACAGTAGGTGTCAATTTCCGAGATAATGTCCTGTGTCGGAGTGTATTCGGCACGTTCACAGGTCAGGCGGGCGGTGGCTCCGACTTCACAGTATATGCAGTTTAACGTGCATATTTTTTTATGGAGAAGGTCAACACCAAGAGAGCGTCCAAGTCGTCGGGAATTAACCGGGCCGAAAATATAATTCATAAGAGAGAAGAGGATGATGCATCTAATCCTGTCGCCACCGGGAAAGAGAAGAAGCCGCTGGAAAAGACAAGAATAGAATATAACATCGGAATATATAAATATGAGTATGGATGCGAGTCTAATTATAAACGCACAATAATATAAGTTTTTGTCATAAAACAAATTATTGATTTTCGCAAGGTTAATTTATCTGACTTTTGCAGTCAGCCCTCCGCTGATACAGCCTCTCTTCCACACGGATTCGCTCCTTTTTTCTTGACACAAGAGAGCTGGAAGCGTAAATTTCTGTACAGTGTCTGCCTTATTTTTTTAATTATTTCTTTCTCTTTTGAGTGAACGTATAGGAGCGCATCGAGGTGCATCATCATACCCCTTTTTTTCCGATCGTAACACTTATTTGTTTGTGCGGAGCGCTCTGCTTGGCAACTCCAACGGACAGTTGCGCCGAAGCTTTCAGAGCGTTGCAATGGGAAATTGAGGCTGATAAACTAACGAAATTTGAGCATCCGGCCAGTATCATCGCCGAAGGTAACGTTGTGCTCACCAAAATTGAAAATGTCAGCGGAACCGTGAAAAAAGAAACGGACGGAGGCGATTGGGATGATCTGCTTGGTAAAGATACCCCTGTTTCGCAAGCGGTGAAGGGAGACAGGCTCGCCGCCCCTAAGGCTGTTCCTCTTGTGCGGGAACACATCAACCTTCCCGGATCATCCGTCACAGATGTTGATGAGAGTGTTGAGCCGGAGAAGGAGGGGGAACAGGTTGTGATTAAGTCCGCAGTCATCACGACCATTAAAGCGGATTGGATGGTGTATGATATGGATTTGGGAACTCTCAAGGTCCGCAGTCATGTCCTTATCAATATTGGCCAGGATCAGTTGAGCGCGACGGACGGGGTTGTTAATCTGAACAGAGAAACAGGCACTTTCAATAATGCTTCGATTCTCCGTCAATTTAAAGATATGCATGTTGAAGGGAGGGTTATTGAGAAAACAGGAGATCTCACCTACCATATTGAAGACGGTTGGCTTATTACCTGTAAGCTCAAGAACGGTGAGGCACCTCCTTGGAGCTTCCATGCTGTTGACACCACAATTACAGATGGTGGCTATGCGTTGCTGAAGCACGCCACCTTTCGGATAAAAGATATACCTGTTTTTTATACCCCGATCATGCTGTTGCCAGCCAAGCGAAACAGACAGACAGGCTTTCTTTTTCCTGCCGTTTCTCTGTCGAATCAAGATGGCTTTAATATGGAATGGCCTATTTTCATTAATCTTTCTCCAAGCAGTGACCTAACTCTTTATCCCCATTATTTTGCGAATCGAGGATTCATGGCGGGCGCAGAAATGCGCTACATGCTTGATCAGGATTCCAGAGGGTTGATTATGGGGAGTTTTTTAGATGATGCACTCAGCGATATCAATAATCCTGATAATGCCGAATACTATGCTGACGGAGGATATCGGCATACAAATCAGAAGCGTTACTGGTTTCGGGGCAAGGCTGATCAGAAATTCGGTGACTGGACAACCAGGCTTGATTTTGATATTGTTTCGGATTTGGATTATCTGAATGAGTTCAACAACGGCATGACCGGTTTTAATGTGAGTGACAGACGATTTTCTGAGCAGTTCAGTCGTGGTTTACAGGATAAAAATTTATATGAACGAGAAAATAAGCTAACAACTCTTCGCTCTTGGTCCAACGGCACCTCTTTGGAGGTCACCCTGAGAGGTATTGATGACCTGCTAGAGGAGGAGAGGACTGATACAACCCCTTTGTGGAAATTGCCAGAAATTCAGTACAGCGGTTTGATGCCGTTGTACGATACCGGACTAAATTTTTCCTGGGATGCGGATTATGTATATTATAAACGTGATCAAGGCGTGGAAGCGCAACGGATTGATCTCCATCCCAAAGTGACAACAGCGGTGCCCATGTTGAGTGAATATCTTGAAACAACAGTCGGCATCGGGGTCAGGGATACCATGTACGCCATTGATGACAACGGCGTTGAGGAATGGCGGGACACTGACGGCGAAAATCGTTTTCTGGCCGATTTTAATGCGGAAGTTGCGACCACTTTGCGGAAAGATTTCGTCGTGGGGGGTGAGAATATTTCCGCATGGAGCCACATGGCACGTCCTTTTGTTCAATATATGTACATCACTGACGCTGATCAGGAGGATTATCCTAAGTTTGATGACGTTGATTGGATCGAGGATAAAAACAGTATCACGTACGGAGTGAATAACTTTTTCTACGTATCTGAATTAAAAGATAATCAGGAAATTGAACGAGACTATGGATATATAAAACTGCGGCAAAGCTATGACCTTCGTAGTAAGGCCTCGGATGAACCTTTGTCACCGATTGAATTCAGGCTGGCTTGGTCTCCTTTTGAAATGTTTAATTTGAAGTATATGACCGATATTGATATGTATGAAGGCGGCTTTCAACGGCACACGATTGAAAGCGCTTATCTAAACGGTCGGGGAGATCTGTTTGCTTTGGATTATCTTTTTAATGCGAGTGAAGATGAAAATATGGATGACACCAGTTCCATCCGACTTGCTGCCCGGATGGGTTTAGCCTACAATATAGCTGTCGGTTATTCTTTAGAGCAGTCTATTGAAGACTCCGTGACCATCGGAGAAAAAATTAACTTAATTTACAGTCCCTCCTGTTGGTCTGTTGAGTTGGCCGCTGACGTCACACCGGATAACGAACAGGTGACGATTATGTTTAAACTGGCCAATATCGGCACTCCTTTCGGAGTGGATTTAATGAGCGTCGGAGAATAATGCATCATGCAGTACATAGATATTTTTAACGGCGATGCCGACGGAATTTGCGCCCTGCACCAACTGCGACTGCATGAACCCCATCCTGATGCACAGTTACTCAGTGGGGTAAAGCGGGATATCTCTCTACTTGAGCAAGTCAAAGATGTGAGCAACAGCGCAATCACCGTCCTTGACATATCTCTTGATAAGAACAGAGACAGTCTCGAAAAAATATTGTCATCTGGCAATACGGTATTTTATGCGGATCATCATTATGCGGGTTCTCTGCCGGATTCTGAGGCGTTGACCAGCCATATTGACCCGGATCCACTCATCTGCACCTCCCTGATTATCAACCGGGTGCTTAAAGGGAAATATCCTCTATGGGCCATTGTCGGCGCATTTGGCGATAATCTTGATGAATCCGCCCTGTATCTGGCGAACCAATTAGGGCTTGATCCGTCAGCGATTGAGCAGCTCAAGGAAACGGGAATTCTGCTCAACTACAACGG
>CBDTVG010000180.1:0-4993 GCA_965363745.1 uncultured Candidatus Electrothrix sp.
TGCATACCGAGTAGAAAGAAAGAATGGGTTGTCGCCAGCAGTACCAGAGAAACATCCGTCACCACGACCACCATAAAAGCCGCCGGTATGGTCAATAGGTGGAACGCCAGATAACTGTAACGAAGATCAAATTTTTCTCCGACCTTGCCACCCGCATACTGGCCGAGCATTCCGACTAAATACAGGCATGAGGTGATGAGTGTCGCCACCACATTACCCGATATCGAGATATCTTGAAACAGGCTGTTGACAGCAGCGATGATGGAAGCACCGTTGCGTTCAAACAGGGCGGGCAGGGTGACGGTGGTTCTGCGATAAATTATTCCTCCTAACATCATAGAGTCCAAGACTGCCGAATATGCTGTTTACAGCCATACCGGTTGATGTCCGGGAAACCTTGCCTGCGATCCAGCCGAGTCCAGCGGGATGGTATATCCCTGAAAATATTCCAATCCCGGCAAGAGACAACTTGAATGCGAACGGCGAGTCCACAAACACGGCAGCGGCGAATCCGCAACAGCCCGCGCCAAGATAAAACAGAGCCAGCAAAGGACGGGGGCCGAATTTATCCGTCAATATCCCCCAGGGTAGGGCGGTCAAACCAAACAACAGATACATCCAGAATCCCAAATCAATCGTCGCTGCAAAGTCAAAATTAAATCGCAACGACAGGGGAAGAGCGATGGCCGAAAAAGATAGCATATTAAAATGGCTGATAAAATGTCCATAGCCGGTGACGGTCAGGATGGAGCGATCACTTGAATTCATACAATCAGTTCAGAAACAGCAGCTCATTTTTTTCGGCCTTAAAATCTTGGATTTTAAAATCCGTATAACTGAGGAAAGAGCACAATCGTTATCAGTACCATAACTTGAATAAGAATAAAAGGGATAACCCCTTTATAAATATCAAGCGTTCGTACCTCCGGTGGACATACTCCTTTAAGATAAAAAAGAGAAAATCCAAAAGGCGGTGTCAGAAACGAGCTTTGTAAATTCATGGCGATCAGGATCGCGAACCACATCGGCTCAATACCTATCCTCTCAGCCACAGGCAAAAGAATGGGAATGACAATATAGGATATTTCAATAAAATCAATAAAAAAACCAAGAAACATGATCGCCGACATGGACAGGAGTAAAAATCCCCATTTTTCACCGGGTAAACCGGTCATGAATTCCTCAACAAGCATGTCCGCCCCGGTATAGATAAATACCATGGAAAAGGCTGTGGCTCCTATAAGAACGGCAAAGACCATAGCGGTAATCCTGACGGTTTCAAGGCAGGAGTCCATCATGATCCGCCAACTCATTTTTCTGTATACGGCGGCCAATAGCATAGCCCCCAATGCGCCGACAGAGGCGGATTCCGTCGGGGTGGCGACACCGGCAAAAATAGAACCGAGCACTAATATAATCAAAATCATGGGCGGCGCAATAGCCAGCAGAGCCCGTTTTGCATGGCCTTTTTTTTTCTCCGCAGGCACGATAATAGCGGGAGCGGTTTTCGGGAAAAAATACGATACTGACAAAATATACAAAATATACGAGCCAACCAGCACTAAACCGGGTTTGAGGGCGGCGTGAAAAAGATCCCCGACAGGCAGTTGAAAAACATCACCGAGGATAATCAAGACAATAGAGGGAGGGATAATTTGTCCGAGCGTGCCGGAGGCGCAAATAGTGCCGGTTGATAATTCCTTGGAATACCCGTGCTTCAGCATAACCGGCAGAGAAATAACCCCCATAGCGACGACCGATGCACCCACAACACCGGTGGATGCCGCCAGCATGGTGCCGACAATAACCGTGGAGATCGCCAGTCCACCCCGCACCCTGCCGAACAACATGCCCATAGACTTCAGCAACCGCTCCGCAATATTTGATTTTTGCAGAATAATTCCCAGGAGGATAAAGAGCGGCACAGCCATGAGGATCGTGTTGGTCATGATCGAGTAGATGCGAAAGGGCATCATGGAAAACATCAGGAAAAATTCTTCCGCAATGCCGGGCAGGGTGGGGGAGGGCGATAATTCCGCGACCGCCCCGATGACACCGAAGAGCATGGCGGCGGCGCCAAAGGAAAAGGCCACTGGATAGCCTATGAGTAATAGGAGCAAGGCGGCGAAGAACATGATAATGCCGATCATTTTTCCTCCCCCCGAAACCTGCGGATATTGCGAAGGATATACCCGCTTGCGCTCAATAGCAGAAAGGTGAAGGAGAGTGGAATCATTCCTTTGATCAGCCAGCGATAAGGGAGTCCTCCTGGATCCCCGGAAATTTCTCCAGTCATCCAGGAATCCCGGACAAAGGAAAAAGAACCGCCGATGATAAGCAGGGCCAGCGGGATCAGAAAAAAGAGGGTGCCGAAAATATTTATTGCCGCTTTTGCCCGAGCACTGAAACGGTCATAGAGAAAATCGACCCGCACATGCGCCTCATCCCGGAGAGCGACTGCGATACCGAATAAAAAAATGACGGCGAACAGATGCCATTCCATTTCCTGCATGGCCACGGAGGAATTATGAAAAAGGTAACGCATCATCACGTCAAAAGATACGTTCAGCACCATGAGCAGGAGAAATAAAGAGGTCACCTTGCCTGTGATATCAATAGTTTTTGTTATGAATTTTTCTATCGCAGGCATAGGCGTTCATCGCTTTCGTATTCTTTTTTGTTCATTATCATGATAATGTCCCGTTACGGTGTGTTAGCGTCCTCAGCAGGTGCCTACTATATACCGGTTCGCATTTTAAGCAATTTCTTTCATAAGCATTGTATTGAAGCCTCACCAAATTAAACTTTCATTCAGAAGAATAATCTGTGATACATTTACGTACTGTCTCTTAATTTGTAAAAAAGACAGTAATGGGTATCTTTACCAACTAGCTGTTTTTAAAAAAAACTTGACACACCTCTTGCATCTCAAGTAATCTTTTGAAGATTAACGGAATAACGTATACTGCTCCAACTTAGGTTTTTTCTGGCATGATTATTGCTTTTTGAGTCCAGCCCGCAAGATGCAAACGCATAAAATGGCTTTTTATATCTAACTGAAATCGCAAGACGCAGGAAAGATGTTGACTTTTTCAGCCGAACTGATAATGGCACGAATCGTGCTAGAAAAAACCTAAGTTGGACGATTATATCTGTTTTTTCGCTCTTTTAAATTGAAACAAAGAGGAATAATTAATGAAAAGATTTTTTTTCCGGTGTTGCGTGATAGGAATTTATTTCTCTCTCGCTACGACTGCGTTATCAGCCCCCCCTAAGAAACCTCAGTTCGAGTATCTCGCTTATCCTGACATCATGTATACTGACAGCGAGGGGAGTATGTTGATATGCCTGCTTAATTACGGAGGTGACGGCGAGGTGTCACATGACGGTGTATCCGGTGATCAGGTAGTTATTTCTGTTCCGTCCGGTACCTCGGTGGATGATCTTGTGTCTACAGGCGGTGTAAGTTGCGAATCTCAAAATCCGGCATGGGTCGGAGAAGTTGACGAAATATCAACTCCCGACGAAATTCTCCTTACATTCAGGCCTAACGGTACGTATACGGTCATTCTCGGAGAAACTATCTGTTTTAATTTAAATATATTAGATATCAATTCGGAAATAGGATTGTCTTTTTTGAATATTGATCAGCAGATGAAGGGTTCCGCTCGGAAGCCTGTAAATACCGCAATAAGTATTTTCAAAATGACAAAGGATATGGCTGCGGCTGTTGAGCTTGATCCTACCGTGGAAGAAAGCGTGAAAGACGGTGTATCATTCGACGAGCTGAGCGGCAACGCTACTGACGAACAGATTCCTGATGACATCACTATGAATTACGCTAAAGATGCGGACACTGTGGACGGAGCACATGCCGTTGATTTGGAAGAATCAGCCGAGATTGATGCCGATATCGCTGTACATAAGGGAGATGCCGGAGCGCATCACAGCAAAACCACAAGTTTTTCAGAATTGACTGATACCGCCACCGATGCTCAGATTCCCGACAGTATCACGGTGAATCAGGCTGCGAATGCGGACACCGTGGACGGAGCGCATGCCGCTGATTTGGAAGAATCAGCCGAGATTGATGCCGATATCGCTGTACATAAGGGAGATGCCGGAGCGCATCACAGCAAAACCACAAGTTTTTCAGAATTGACTGATACCGCCACCGATGCTCAGATTCCCGACAGTATCACGGTGGATCAAGCTGCCAATGCGGATACCGTGGACGGAGCACATGCCGCTGATTTGGAAGAATCAGCCGAGATTGATGCCGATATTGCAGCACATAATCAAGATCCTGGTGCACACCCTGAGATAGGCGGGACTTTTACGAAAATAGGGAATAATGGAACGGTATCATGTAATATTTACTGTGGTGCCGTAAACCGTGCTGGAGAAGCTATTTGGGAGGATCGAACAGGATATTGTGTGGTGGCAAAGGATAGATCAGGAGAGTCAGTTTCATGCAATGCTGTTTTAGGATTAGGAGAACGACAAATTTGTCTATGTGCTGTTGGGATAGATGTGTTACATTACAATAACGGCACGGTAAGCTGTGCTGAGTTTTGCGAAAGAAAAAATTTGCTTTGTGTAGCAGCATGGAATAACGAGACAAACAGTAATAATGATGCACGTTGCAGTTTTGTTAAGCCTGCTGGAAGTGACATGATTTCCGAACTAACCTGTAGTTGTCTGTAATAGCAACACTTTACCTCTGGTTGTTCTGGCTTTAACTTGTAGTAGTTCAGTCTAAAACCAACAGGAGGGCCGCACCTTGCGGCCCTTTTTTATATTCAGTTGTTCCCTTCAGGCCATTTTATCAATTTCAAGTTGGACATTAGGGCACAGGCCAACGTTTTTCTACTGTATAATTTGACATGCTGTCGAAACGGGACACGACCTCACCAAAGCTAGAAAAATTACACATCCCAACACACAAGGACTTACAATGAAAGTAAAAATAACCGTATTAACTATCATAGTA
>CBDTVG010000181.1:0-4991 GCA_965363745.1 uncultured Candidatus Electrothrix sp.
TTTTCAATAAGCACAATCGGTTAATGGAGACAAAATCTTAAAGTCGTGCCATTGGAGTTCAATGCTATTTTTTTGCTGTTCAAATTCCTTACAATAGAATACTCACCTGTCGGAACACCTTAAAGTTAGGCTCTTTTCGCAAGAAACGGGTTTCTTGTTTACAATATTGAAATATCTTTTCTTCTTGACAATTCTGCGATTTTGCTCTTCACTGTTGAATAATTCACAGCGCATGAAAAGTTAAACTGAAACTTTACGCACAGCAAGATGAGCATACAATCCGCTGAACAATATCCTATTGACGACGACATCCTTCCCGAAGGATTCAAAATCCCCCAGTCAAACGACGGAGATGCCGAAGAGTTTTTCCTGAACATCGGGCCGCAGCATCCCAGCACCCACGGCGTGTTGCGGATTGTTGTCCGCCTGAACGGCGAAACCATTGTGGAGGTCGTGCCCCATCTCGGCTACATCCATCGCGGTATTGAGAAGATGGCCGAAAGCCAAACCTATATCCAGAATATCCATCTCTCGGATCGGCTCGACTATCTTGCCTCCTTTTTCAATAACCTCTGCTTCTGCATGACCATGGAGCAAGCCATGAACATCGGAGTGCCGGAGCGCGGCGAATATATCCGGGTCATGATCTGCGAGTTGCAACGGATTCAGTCGCACCTGCTTTGGTGGGGGGTTATGGGTATGGATTTGGGAGGTTTCACTCCTTTTCTCTACGGTTTCAGAGAACGGGAGGTCATCACGGATATCTTTGAAGAACTCTGCGGTGCCCGGTTGACCATGAATTTTTTCCGGCCCGGCGGTTCTTCCTTTGATGCTCCCGACACCTTTATCCCCAGAATCAAAGACTTCATTAAGGTGATGTATAAGGCTCTTGACGAGTACAATACTCTACTCAGCGGCAATATTATTTTCCAAGAACGGACACGGGATATTGGCATCCTGTCTAAGGAGACTGCTTTGTCCTACGGTTGCTCCGGCGCAGTATTGCGGGCCTCCGGCGTTTCCTACGATGTCCGCAAAAACGATCCTTATTCCATCTACGAGCAGTTTGATTTTGACGTTCCGACCAGCTCACAGGGCGACAGCTTCACCCGCTATCAGCTCAAAATGGAAGAGATGGTGCAGTCTTTGCGCATTTTAGAGCAGGCGGTGGACAAATTCCCGGCAGGACCGTACCGCAGTCAGCCTAAAGCGGTCTATAAACTGCCCAAGGGGAGCTATTACAGTCAGGTGGAAACCCCAAGAGGATTGATGGGTACGTATATTGTTTCAGACGGTGGCCCTAAGCCCTATCGGGTGAAATACCGTTCGCCCAACTTTTCCAACCTCAGTGTGCTCAATGAGATAATAAAGGGCCATAAAATAGCAGATTTAGTAGCCGTCATGTCCAGCATGGATTTTGTCATCCCGGATATGGACAAGTAGACAGCAAAACAAGACGAGATATGAATATGTCAGCAGCAGAAACACTGTATCCACTCCACAACGGCATCGGCAATATGGTGCGCAACCTGTTCCCGGAAGGCGCATTTTTTATCAATTCGGTTTTGGCCCTTGTCAGCCTGTTGGTTGTGGTCTCCGCCTTGGCCGCCGGGCTTATCCTGATGGAACGTAAGGTGGCGGCTCATTTTCAAGTCAGGCTCGGCCCCATGCGAGTGGGTTATCACGGCATCCTTCAACCCATGGCCGACGGACTTAAGTTGATTTTCAAAGAGATTCTCAAGCCCAAAGGTGCTGACTCCTTTGTCTTTTTTCTTGCTCCGATCCTGCCTGCCACTGCCACCTTTCTCATCATGGCCATTATGCCTTTTGATCATCATCTTCAGGTGGCTGATCCGGCGGGCGGTGTGCTCTACGTGCTCGGTATTTCCAGTTTGACCATCCTCGGCATCCTGCTGGGGGGTTGGTCCTCAAAAAATAAATATTCTTTGCTTGGTGCCATGCGCTCCGGTGCTCAGATGATCTCTTTTGAAATATCCATCGCTCTGATCATGCTGCTCATCGTCATGGTCTCCGGCACCACCTCCCTACGCGAAATCGTTCTTTCCCAGCAGGGCCTAATTTTTGACTGGTGGATTTTCAAGATGCCCTTTCTCGGCATCATCTCTTTTCTTATGTACATGATCGCCTCCACTGCGGAGCTCAACCGAACTCCCTTTGATATCGCCGAGGCTGAATCAGAGCTGACCGCCGGTTTCCACACTGAATACTCCGGCATGGGCTTTGCCATGTTTTTCTTTGCTGAATTCGTCAACATGTTTGTTTCAGCCGGGCTCGCCACCACCTTTTTCCTTGGCGGCTTTCTTCCGCCCCTGCTTGGCATTGCGGCTATTGACAGCTTGTTCAATGCGATACCGGGCTTTATCTGGTTCTTCGGCAAGAGCTTTTTCATCGTCTTCATATATATGTGGTTTCGATGGACCTTTCCCCGCATCAGGGTGGATCAGCTCATGTATCTCGAATGGAAAATGATGTTGCCAATGAACCTGATTTTGCTCATGTTGGGTACTATTTTTCTGATTCAGGGTTGGGCGGGCTGAAAATAGCCACGTACCAAGCCCTAAAAAATTAATAAACGAAATATTATTAAAAAGAAACAAAAGATGCTGACAGAATCATTCACGGGCATTTTAACGTGAGGCTATAAACCGTACCAACATCCCATGAAAGAAACCATACCCAAGGAAAGCCTGCTGGAATACGGCAGCCGCTACCTGCGCAAAGTCTTTACTGGATCCTATTCCCTTCTTCAGGGGATGGATATTACTGTAAAATATTTTCTTAATCCCAAAACAGTCATCACCCAGCAGTACCCAGAAAACCGGGAAACGTTGAAGATGTTTGACCGTTTTCGCGGGCCGCTCAACATGCCCCATGATGAAAACGGAGAAAACGCTTGTACAGCCTGCGGAATCTGCGAAAAAGCCTGTCCCAACGCCACCATCTCCGTGCTGGCCACCAAAGACATCAGCGGTCGTAAGGTGTTGGGCAAGTACATCTACCGAATTTCCCAATGCGCTTTTTGTGGCCTCTGTGTGGAGGCCTGCCCCTTCGGGGCCATCCGCATGACACAGGATTTCGAGCTGACCGTGTACGACCGGAACGAACTGACCTGGGTGCTCAACCAACCTCAAAATACTCAAGATACATCACAGGGAGAATGCTGATGAGTGATTTTCTCTTTTATATTCTGGCAACGGTGCTGGTCGCCCTGTCCTTTCTGGCGGTGAGTCTGCCCAATCTCCTACATAGTGCCATCGCCCTGATTGGCTCCTTTTTTGTGACTACGGCCCTGTATATCATGCTCCAGATGGAATTCATGGCTTTGGCCCAGATCATGCTCTATGTCGGCGGCATTGTCGTGGTTATGCTGATTGTCATCCTGCTGACCACGGGGCTTGGAACAGACAACAGTTTAGGGCAAATAAACAAAGGCAAATGGATCAGCAAAGGATTGATAACCGGCGGTCTGCTCACCGGTCTCTTGTATTTTTTCAGTGAAAACCCTTCCCAATTGCTCGAAGCGACAGCACACCGGGCCGCACCGGTGACGATTGATCAGATTGGTTTCCGACTGCTGTCCATTGATAATGGTTTCATCGTCCCCTTTGAAGTGGTCTCGCTCCTGTTGCTTGCCGCCTTGGTTGGTGCAGTGGTTATTGCCCGTAAAGATGTTAAGGAGGAGGAAGCGTCATGACTCTTTCCCATTGTATCACCCTGTCCCTGATCCTCTGCGCTATAGGGATCTTCGGGATGCTCACTCGGCGGAATCTCCTCGGTATCCTGCTTTCGGTAGAGGTTATCCTGAACGGGGCTAATATCAACTTCATCGCCTTCGCCCATTTCAAAGCGGATGATCCGGTTGCTGGCGCAGTCTTTCCGATTTTTGTCATGGCGGTTTCCGCCTGTGAGATTGCGGCAGCTCTGGCTATTATCCTTTCCATGTATCGTCGTAAAAAACAGCTTGATGTGTATCAGCTGGAGGAGCTCAATGGCTGATTTGATTTTTTCCCACACGTACCTGATTCTGTTCTGTCCCTTGTTCAGCTTTGTCCTGATCGGTCTGGGGCATCTCCGTTCCGACAATAAATTTGTCAGCAAACTCGCCATTACCCTGTCAGGAATCTCCATGGGGTATGCCCTGCTAACCGCTTTGACCTACCAGCTCTCGGTTATCGGAAATCCAGAACTCTTCCCGGATAAGACTCTGCTGGCCCTTGACGGAGCTTGGCTCAATTTTGCCCCCGGCCTGACTGCCAATATGGGCGTTTATCTTGACCCTATTTCAGTGATGATGCTGGTGGTAGTCACGGTAATTTCGTTTCTGGTAAATATCTATTCTGTGGGTTACATGAAGGGCGACCCGTCTTTCAACCGCTTTTTCGCCCTGCTGGCCCTCTTCTCCTTTTCCATGCTTGGCTTGGTAATCTCCAGCAATATTATCCAGATGTTTGTCTTTTGGGAATTGGTCGGAGTATCCTCCTACTCTCTGATCGGATTTTGGTACGAGAAACCGTCCGCTGTGGCAGCTTCAAAAAAAGCCTTCATCATCACCCGCTTCGCTGATTCCTTTTTTCTCATGGGTATCCTGCTGGTCAGCTTTTACAGCAACAGTTTCAGCTTCCAAACCCTGAACAGCCCAGAAACAGCGGCCCTGCTCAATGAAAACTTTCTCTTCGCAGGCATGTCTATCAACCTGTTGACGCTGGGAACCCTGCTTATTTTTTGCGGCGGCTGGGGTAAATCAGCCATGTTTCCCCTCCATGTCTGGCTGCCTGATGCCATGGAAGGCCCGACTCCGGTTTCCTCAATTATTCACTCTGCCACCATGGTTGTGGCCGGTGTCTATTTGACCGCACGGATGTTTCCCCTGTTCGCAGCTTCCGATATCACCCTGTTTGTGATCCAGTGTATCGGCGCATTCACGGCCCTGTTCGCCGCAATCATCGCCATCACCCAGATGGATATAAAAC
>CBDTVG010000182.1:0-4991 GCA_965363745.1 uncultured Candidatus Electrothrix sp.
TCGCCGTTGAGATGGCAGACGTAGGCCTTGCCGAGCTTGATCAGCTGGATAGCGAAATCATACAATTGCTCGAAATAATCTGAGGAAAAATGGAGATGCTTTCCCCAATCAAAACCGAGCCAGCGCACATCTTTCTTGATGGCCTCCACGTATTCAGTGGACTCCTTGCCCGGATTGGTGTCGTCAAAGCGGAGGTGACAGACCGAGTTGTTTTCCTGGGCGATGCCGAAGTTCAGGCAGATGGACTTGGCATGGCCTATGTGGAGGAAGCCGTTGGGTTCCGGGGGGAACCGGGTTATAATTTTTTGATGTTTGCCGGATTTTAGGTCTTCGGCGATGATTTGACGGATAAAGTCTAGGGGTTTGTCTGGGGTGTCGGTATTTGTATTCATAGTGAGAAATTTTTGAATTGTTCAAGTGTTAGTAGCATGATTTACTGTGCGTTAAGTTCAATATCACCTGATAGTATTTCATTAGCATTTCGACCAATTCCAACAAATTTCCCTCTAAGCATTATTGGATTGTTAGGCCAGTTCAATATAATCGAACCATGCTGGAATATTGCCTGATTTATATTTTTGTATCTAAAGTGCAAATAATCATCTCGATAAAAGCCACCTGTAACTTTGAGTTGTACTGTTTCACTTGCTGTAGAATATTCTCCTGTCCCAATGATCAATTTTCTTTTAGCTCTGAGGGAAAGTGAAATGTTAAACATTGTTAATGTAGAATCCGATTGCACTTGTGTGAAGGAACCGATCCATGTTTTTGTTATAGCTTTTTTTCTGATACTTTTTATCGGCAGAAGAGCGTTCGTATTTTTTATAGCATCGTAAACAGCACTGCCTGCCACTCCTGTACCAACGGCACCCAGTAAAGATAAAATTTCAGCACCTGTCATTCAGCCACCTCGTTAAAACGCCTTTGATTGATGTTCAATAATGATACCGAAGCAGGGCAATAGCAACGGCATCATATTCAGCTTTGGAGTAGTCATTTTTGTTTATCTCAATATGAAAAAGTGAGGGTCTATCTGCTTGATTGATCAATATATCCACGTCCCGTGTCTCGATTGTACGCAAGGTCAACACCTCCCCCGTTCGGTCTTCTGCGGCTGACATATAGGCCATGTTCAATGATGTGGTAGGTGTAAGTATCTCTGTGAGCAACATCCCGTGCGTCCCAAATTTCTTGCGGATCACGGAGAACCTCCGGCTGTAATTTGATGCTGTGCGCCCAGCGGACGAACTCAGCTTCGCTGATTGCAAAGTCGGCAATAAATCTATTGCCGAAATTCTGATTTCTGTAGAAGGAAATATCCGAAGCCGTTTCTGGAAGCAACTCATGCGTAGCCAGATGCTCACCGTAACTTGAATGGTCTCCCATCATTGCCCACATCAGGAATATGGCACCGGCAATGCAGACAGCAACGACTCCAAGGAAAATTCGAAGTGCGAGCTTTACTCCGAAGCTCCTGTTCATTTTTTTCACCAGCCTCAAGTTCAGCTATAGACTCAAGAAATCGACGTTCATTTTTAGGGCTTCGTAAAAGGTAAGCGGTCTCTTCATCTTCAAGGGGTTTATATTTTTTCATAGCTTATACGATAAACGTATCATCCGGTCGTAAATCCTGTAGAATAATCATTCGAATCAAGATACTTGAATTTTTTCCATGTGTCACGGGAAGATAAGGCGGAGTGGGCGGAGTTGATTCTATTCTTGAGAAGTTAAGAGACCTTGTGTCTCTTCCGCAGAGCCAAGGTTCTCGATGCATCAAAAGTTCGGAAAAATGTTTCAATATCCTTCAAGGTCAGCGGCTTGGCATAAAAATACCCCTGTATCTCATCACATCCCGCTTGTTGAAGAAAATCCAACTGCTCCTGAGTTTCCACACCTTCCGCAGTGAGAGCCAGCTTAAAGGTCTTGGCCAAGGCGATGATCGCATAAATAACAGCTCTGCTTTCCTCGGAGGTCGATAAATCATCCACAAACGACTTGTCGATTTTTAAACGGGTGACCGGAAGTTTACGCAGATAGCTCATCGAAGAATACCCTGTGCCGAAGTCGTCTATGGCTAGGGCGATACCCATTTCTCGAAAACACTTTAGCGTCTTGACAGCTTTTTTTCCATTGGTCGCAATGTAACTTTCTGTTATCTCCAACTCAATTTGCTCCGGCAGAATACCGGTATCCCTGATTGCTCTTTTCACCGTTTTGACCATATCACTGTTCAGCAACTGCACACTGGATATATTAATGCTTACCGTGTTTAGCTGACAGCCTTTTTTTTGTAAGGCCATAAAATCTTTTAAGGCCCGCTCAATGATCCATCGTCCCAAGGGAATAATAAGATTGGTTTCTTCGGCCAAGCGGATAAACTGATCCGGTCGCATAAAACCTAAGATGCCGCTTTGCCAGCGTATCAAGGCTTCCATGCTCTCAGCTCTGCCGGTCAGCAATGATATTTTCGGTTGATAAAGCAGGTAAAATTCATCAAGATCGAGTACGGCTTTTTTCAAGGCGTTGATTCGTTCCGTCCGGTTTCGCATACGAATTTCCAGCGCATTAGAAAAGAAGCCATAGCTGTCGCCTCCTTCCTCTTTGGCCTGATACATGGCCATGTCAGCATGTTTGATCAATGTTACCGTGTCCGCACCGTCCTCTGGGTAGAATGCTATGCCGATACTGGCGGTTACATTTAAATCATGCCCGTCGCAAATGAAAGGTGCCTTGAAATCGGCAAGTAATTGTTCAGCCGTTGCCCTTACTTCGTCTTCGCTTTGAACGTCTTCCATTAACAGGGTGAACTCGTCTCCACCAATGCGGGCTAATACAGCGGCAGAACGTGTTGTTTCCGCCAGCCGCATAGATATTTGCACAAGGAGCTGATCTCCGATATTATGGCCCAAGGTGTCGTTCACCTGTTTAAACTCATCAAGATCTAAAAATAAAACAGCGAGTCGCATTCCGTCCTGTTCAGCCTGCTCAATAGTTTGCTCCAAGTGCGAGAAAAACAGACGACGGTTTGGAAGATTTGTTAGGGGGTCATGCAGCGAGAGATGCTCCAACTTTTTTTGGGATTCCAACAACGCACCTTCCCGTTCGCGAACAGTGTGATCGAGTTTATTGATGTTTTTTGATATTGTCTCTAATTCATCACCGGTTTGAATCAAAATGCATTGTCCGTAATCCCGCCTGTCGATTTTACGAATCTGTTCCATCAGCAGTTCCAGCGGATGAATAAGGGTTCTGGAAAAAAATAAGCGCAGGCACACTAAAACCAAAAAGGTGACGATGACAATGAGTACGAAAAACTGCCGTCTGTTTTTCGCTAATGTGGATAATAATTTTTCTTTATTCAGAGCGATATTGTAAAAAAAATTTCCGTTCACCGTGGTTATTTTCGCAGTGCTGAAATAGGCTCTTTCCCCGTGAATAATAGTTAATTGTTTAATATCGTCAATATCGGACAAGGCATGTGCGCTTACTAAATTTTTTCTTTCCGTGCTGTATCTGATGACAAGATCCAGATTGCTGGAAATATTTTTAAAATATGCATCATCAAAAAGGTGTGACATTTCGATATGCATAAAAAGGTGTTCGCCCGCATCGTCAAATAGGCTTAAATGGGAGGTTGTTATAATTTGTCCGTTATATATATGATGCGTGATTGTGCCCTGTTGTGCGGCAGCTTCCGAATAGTAGGCATAATGATGAAAATTCACCGGCAATGTTTTTGGAAAAGGATGTTTGCTGTAGGAAGGTTGGTCTTCGTGCCGGCTGTACAGGATCTTTTTTCCATTTTCATAGGAGACAAAATAAAGATCATAGCCGTCTTTTTTGTGTTCGACAAAAACCACCAGCTCTTCATTTTTGTCATAAAGCACCATAAAGTGGTTTAAAGAGAGCTTGACCCGATTGAACATTTGTAGGGCGATACGCTTTTTTTCTTCATCTAGCAACACCGCATTGTAGTCGTTTTTATCTTGATAGTTATTGACAAGATGAATAGAAGCTAAAAAAGACTCATCGGTTTGCACGAAGAAGAGGCCCTCCCGGAGTTCCTCAGATATGCTTTTTATATCGGAGGAGAGGTGATGGAAGCCGTACAGCATTCGTTCTCTTGTATCCTGCAAGAAGGTTTTCTTGAGAAAGAAATCAAAATAGAATCCTAAGATACCTACGGATACAATAATTCCGAAAATGACAAACAGTGAGAGCTTGCCGCTCAGATTAACTGCTTTCATCCTTTTAAAAAATGGGCGGCACGGTGTTGACATTTTCTTTTGTCACAAGTTTGACGGGAATAAAAATATGTTTGGCCACTTTTTCTCCCCGAAGAATTTTCAGGGCAATTTCAACCGACGTATTTCCGCCCAAGGGAAAAAGGATTGATCCGGTCTGTGTGCCTTGCCGGACAGCTTCCTGAGCCTCACCAATGTAGTCACAACCTATCATAATAATTTTCTTTGGATCTATCTTATAGCGTTTTAAGGCAGAACGCACTCCGCTCAACATACTGTCGCTTTCCGAAAAAATTGCATCAATATGAACGCCTTCAGTAATAAGTTTTTCCATCTCGATAATCGCATCCCTGCGCAGGTAATTTCCAGTTCGTTTTATCACCCTGATCTCAGTATATTTACTGATCGCATTGATAAATCCTTTGGTGCGTAATTGCGTTACATCCGCCTTCTGTAACCCTTCAAACAGAAGCACATCTCCTTTGCCGTTGAGCTGTTCAGCAATATATTCGGCGCCTATGGCTCCGATTTTAATATTGTCTGAATTGATAAAGGTGGTGTACTCCATTCCGTGAACACCTCGATCCAAAATGATGACTGGGATACCGAGGTCATAGGCTTTTGTGATGACCGGAACAACGGCCTCAGCATCATTGGTTCCCACGATAAGTATATCAACTTCAGCGGCGATAAATTGTTCTATGTGACGAATCAGCAGGGAAGTCTGACCGTTGGCATCTGAATAGG
>CBDTVG010000183.1:0-4959 GCA_965363745.1 uncultured Candidatus Electrothrix sp.
CTCAAAGGCCGGACGATATTTAGGATCATAATAGCGGGAAGCTCCACGCCAGCCGATCATCGGGTTTTCTTCCTCCGGCTCATAGAGAGTGCCACCAGCCAAGTTAGCATACTCGTTGCTCTTGAAATCTGAGAGACGAACAATGACATCCTTGGGATAGAAACCAGCGGCAATCCGGCCAACGCCCTCAGCGACCTTATCGATGAAGAACTGCTTCTTATCCGGGTAGGCTGCGGTCTTGACATCAATTTTTCTAACGATCTCCTGTTTTTCCGGGTCGTCAGACTTCTTGAGTTCCTCATAATTATACAGAGCCAGGGGATGCAAACCGATGTGAGAGTTGATAATAAACTCCTCACGGGCCAAGCCCACACCATCGTTGGGAATCTGACACTCGGTAAAGGCCTTTTCCGGGATGGCCAAGTTCATCATGATCTTGGTCTTGGTGGCAGGCATGTTACCGAGATCGGTAGTCTCAATCTCATACTTGAGCAGACCATCATAGACATAGCCGGTTTCACCCTCAGCTGAGGAAGCCGTGATCTCCTGCCCATTCTCAATTTTTTCTGAACCATCACCGGTGCCGATAACACAGGGAATCCCCAGCTCACGAGAGATAATCGCCGCATGACAGGTTCGACCGCCTCGGTTGGTGACAATGGCTCCGGCAATCTTCATGATCGGTTCCCAATCCGGGTCGGTCATGTCGGTAACCAGCACCTCACCTTTCTTAAAGGTACCAATGTCTTTTACGTCGTCGATGCAATGGGCAACACCTTGGCCGATCTTGGTGCCGACGGCCAGTCCTTCAGCAAGAACCGGGCCTTGTTCCAGCAATTTGTAGGTCTTCATGACCCCTTTGTTAGCCTGGGAATGCACGGTCTCAGGACGGGCCTGAACAATAAACAGATTACCAGTACCCACATTAACGCCGTCACCATCCTTGGCCCACTCAATATCCATGCCCTTGCCGTAATGGTCTTCAATAATGCAGGCCCATTTAGCGAGTTGGAGGATCTCGTCATCGCTGACAACAAAGGAATTGCGCTCTTCTTCGGTGGTATCAATATTCTTGACCGGCTCGTCAGTGGACGGGTCGTTGTCATAGATCATCTTGATGGCTTTAGAACCGAGCTTTTTGCCAACAATAGGACGTTTTCCTTCCTTCAAGGTCGGTTTGAACACATAGTACTCATCAGGATTGACTGCACCCTGAACCACGTTCTCGCCCAAACCCCAAGCACCGGTAATGAAGACCGCATCTTCAAAGCCAGATTCGGTATCAATAGAAAAGAGAACACCAGAGGAGGCAGAATCGGAACGGGCCATCTTCTGAATGGTGATAGAAAGATAGACATCAAATTGACCGTAGCCCTGATGCTTGCGGTAGGAAATAGCTCGGTTGGTAAACAGGGAAGCGAAACACTTACGGCAATTTTGGATGATATTCTCATAGCCGTGAATGTTCAGGTAGGTTTCCTGCTGCCCAGCGAAAGAAGCGTCCGGCAAATCCTCGGCAGTGGCGGAGGAGCGCACAGCCACGTCCACGTTCTCGCCGTACTCGGCCTCCATCTTCTTGTACGCTTCAATAACCGCGTCCCGCAAGGTGTCAGGGAAGGGCGCATTACGAATGATGTCCCGACATTTTTTACCGCGCTCTGCCAGATTGGCCATGTCCTCGGTATCCAGATCAGAGAGCACCTGCCGAATCTCATTTTCTACACCCGCTTCTTTGAGCAGATAGCGATACGCATAGGCGGTAATGGCAAAACCGTGAGGCACGGCGACACCTTTTCCGGTAAGATGCTGATACATCTCGCCAAGAGAGGCATTCTTTCCACCAACAAGTGGTACATCTTCAATACCGATCTCATCAAACCAAAGGATTAGTTTTTCATCGTGCGCTTGTCCCATGTTTTCGTTCTCCCTGACCACAGATTTTGATTAATAATACAATTATCAGCGACAGACCTTGCGGAACAAATGCGCTGACAGTCTTTTGATGAAGCGAAAAATCATTGAATTTTCTCGAAAAAGTCCAAAACCGCCCTTTCCGGAAAAATTGCTTTTTTGTCAACTTGGAATCGTTGTTGAAAAAGGTTGTATTCTTTCCGAAAAATAAACAAAAAATGACTTTTTAACGGGGACTCAATATTATAAAATTTTCCTCTATTGTCAACCTTAACTCGTGCATGACCTTTCATTTTGGGGTAATCTTGCTCAATAATTAAAGATAGAGGCTTTTTCATTGCCTAAAACTTCCTGACAGCAGCCTGTAAATGATAAAAAAACAGGTACTGCCCAGACGTTAACCATTTAACCATAAACAGATATTATGTGGGAATATACAGATAAAGTACAGCAACATTTTATGCATCCGCAAAACGTCGGAGAATTGGAAAAACCAAGCGGCACCGGTGATGTGGGTTCTTTGGCCTGCGGCGATGCCCTAAAGCTGACTATCACGGTTAATGAGAACGGTATTATTACGGATGCGAAATTTAAAACTTTTGGTTGCGCCTCCGCCATCGCCTCCTCTTCAGTGCTGACCGAGATCATCAAGGGCATGTCCGTGGATGAAGCGGCCAAGCTGACCAATGAGGACATTGCTGATGCCTTGGGTGGTTTGCCCAAGGAAAAAATGCACTGCTCGGTCATGGGACGAGAGGCTCTGGAGGCCGCCATTGCCGATTACCGAGGGGTCATCTTACCCATGGCTCAGGGTGAGGTCATCTGCGAATGTTTCGGAGTAACTGACATAGAGGTCATTCGGGCCATACAGGAGTCCGGCCTGCGCTCAGTGGAGGAGATCACCAATTTTACCAAGGCGGGTGGCGGTTGCGGTAAATGCGAAGATCGACTGCGGGCAGTCCTGCAAAAGACCGTACAGGGGCTTTCAGCGGCCAAGCCCGGCCCGGCCAAGGAACAACGGATGACCGCGTTGCAGAAGATCAAGAAAATAGAAGAGGTGTTAGAACGGGAGATCCGCCCAACCTTGAAAAAAGACGGCGGGGATATTGAACTGAAGGATGTGGACGGTGATTTTGTCACGGTATCCCTGCGCGGTGCCTGCTCCGGCTGCCATTCATCCCGAACCACACTCAAAGAATATGTGGAAAGAAAACTGCGCGAACAGGTCATTGACAGCCTGATCGTTGAGGAGGAAAAATAATGAACTGCGGCAATAACAAGGTTGTCTATATGGACAACAACGCCACCACCCGAATCGCCCCGGAAGTGCTGGAGGCTATGGCTCCCTTTCTCAACGAGTGCTACGGAAACCCTTCCTCCATGCATACCTTTGGCGGCCAGGTCGGCAGAGCTGTTGAGGAGGCCCGTGGGCAAATCGCCCGACTGATCGGGGCGGAGCCGGAAGAAATTGTTTTCACCAGCTGCGGTACGGAGAGCGACTCCACCGCGATTATGTCCTCGTTGCGCACCTTTCCTGAACGACAGCATGTGGTGACCACTAGGGTGGAGCATCCGGCGGTCAAGAGCCTCTGCGCCAACCTTGATCAGTTGACCGGCCATAAACACCGCACCACCCGCCTCATGGTAGAAGCTGACGGCAGCCTGAATCTGTCTGATTATCAGAAAGCACTCTCTGAGGATACAGCTATTGTCTCGGTGATGTGGGCCAATAATGAAACCGGGGTTATTTTTCCGGTAGAGAAAATGGCGGCCATGGCCAAAGAGCGGGGCATTCTCTTTCACACCGACGCAGTGCAAGCGGTAGGGAAAATCCCCATCAATATGCGGGAGAATCAGATTGATTTTCTTTCTCTGTCTGGGCATAAACTCCATGCCCCCAAGGGGGTAGGAGTGCTTTATGTACGCAAAGGCACGCCATATGTACCCTTTCTTAACGGCGGTCATCAGGAAAACGGTCGCCGGGGCGGCACGGAAAACGTTCCCTCCATTATCGGTTTAGGCCGGGCCTGTCAGCTGGCTGGTGAGATGATGGAAGAAGAAAATACCCGAGTGCGGGCTTTGCGGGATAAACTGGAACAGGGTCTGATGGCCTCCATCCCCAAATCCATCCTCAACGGCCATGCCGAGGATCGCCTGCCTAATACCAGCAATATTAGCTTTGAGTATGTGGAAGGCGAGGCTATTTTGCTGCACATGAATCAGTATAATATCTGCGCTTCATCTGGCTCCGCCTGTACTTCCGGCTCGCTGGAACCGTCCCATGTCCTGCGGGCTATGGGGGTACCGTTCACTGCGGCCCATGGGTCTATCCGCTTCAGTCTTTCTATTTATAATACTGAGGAAGAGGTGGATTTTGTGCTGGAAAAAATGCCTGCGATTATTGCTGATCTTCGGGCTATGTCGCCTTTTTGGGAGGGGTGAGAGGGAAAAGGTATTTTGATCCCTAAATAGGAAATTTCCTGTTTAGGGAACTATTCAGAAGATAGTCAAAAAATATAGCGTTTTTTAGCGTTAAGATTGGAGTTCCATATGGAATCAAATGAGTTGAAAGCAAACATTTATAATGTAAAGAGGATTCTTGTAGATGATGAAAATTTTTATCAAATTCCAGATTACCAAAGACCTTATTCTTGGGACAAGGAACATATTGCAGATTTAGTCGATGATTTAACAGATGCATTTGTTAATGCAAAAAATGAAAGATATTTTTGTGGATCCATTGTTTTAGTAACGAATAAATCAGCTGGAAGATTAGATGTAATTGATGGCCAACAAAGAATTACAACGCTTACAATTTTAGCATGTGTCTTAAGGGATTTATATAAAAAAGAGTTGTCTCCAAAATCTATAAAATATATTAATAACTCAATACAGGATGAATATGAAGAAACAAAACGCAAGCTAAAGTTTCTGACAAGCGAAAAATATCAAATTGATTTTGAGGAAACTGTATTAAAAGGGATTAATTTTGTTAAATTCAATGTACTACCGGCTAAAGCCGGTAGATTGCTTTGCGCGTAAACGCAT
>CBDTVG010000184.1:0-4935 GCA_965363745.1 uncultured Candidatus Electrothrix sp.
TGGCGAAGGTATTGACTACAGCGAGCGTATTTATTTTGTGCTTGATGCTTCCGGCAAAGAGAAGGCTGTGGAGCGTGGCGGGTGGTGTTGCCGGATTGAATTAGAAGGCAGGGCGAAAAAATCCACCCGATTGAATTGGCCGTTGCTTGATTCGCTGCTTTATGATTGCGTCGTTTTTTTAAAGTTCGTACTTGAAATAACTGGTACAGGGCTGGTACAAATCCTGTGCCAATGAAAAAGGGTTACACTCGAATTGAGCATAACCCTTTGTATTTACTGGAGCCGATATCCGGACTTGAACCGGAGACCTACTGATTACGAATCAGCCGCTCTACCAAACTGAGCTATATCGGCGTATTTTTGAAACTCCGTCCCCCTGAGCCGTGTTCTGAACACCTTTGAGGGCCACAGGATGCATACTCTAATCAATCGCAGATTAGTTTGAGCTTTATTCATGTATCAAGTTTATGCTATACTGTCAAGATTATGAGATACGATTTTATTATATTCAGCCTTTTTTTTTTGTTGAACCTTACTGGCTGTCGTGAAAATAAAAAAATAACTCCGTCTGTTCCTCCCTCTGAGTCAGTGAAGACGGGGGTTGAGCCAACCCTTCCTTACTCAGCATCTCCCTTGCCCGGTTGCAGGGGATGCCATGCCGAAATCAAGCTGGACAGCAAGCATGACGTTGCCTGCACAGACTGCCATCAGGGAGACAATACGACTCATGAGCAAAATGTAGCCCATCAAGGGTTGATCGTTGATGCTGCGAGCCCTCTCAATATGGCATCGGTCTGCGGCACATGCCATCCTGAGCAGATTGAAACCTGCGGTAGGTCCGGTCATTTCACCCTGAGCAACGCTGTCAATTTAGTTCGGAATCATTTCAACATTGCCCCTGCTGAACCGCCTCTAACCAAGCTCACCGAGATCCCGGACATTACTCATCCGCCTGCAAATAAAAAAGAGCTTGTGGATGATATGCTCCGCCGTCGCTGTCTGCGTTGTCATGTGTACAGCAAGGGGGACAGCTACGCCTATGTGCGCAGGGGGAAGGGGTGTGCGGCCTGCCATCTACAATATACCGACGGCAAGCTGAACGGCCAAGCCGCAAACCATGCATTCAGCGTTCCCGGCGAACGACAATGCCTCAGTTGCCATTACGGCAATCATGTGGGGAGTGATTTTTTCGGCAACTATGAACATGATTATGACTGGTCCTACCGCACCCCGTATGCCGCACAGAATTCGTTTGCCCGCCCCTACGGATTGGAGCAGCATGACTTAACGCCTGATATTCATCAGCAGCGAGGCATGACCTGTTTAGACTGCCACAGCGGTCCGGAGTTGTCCGGGCAACAGGATGCTGTTCAATGCGTGGACTGCCACGCTCTTGTTACGACCAATCAACCTGCTTTGCCGAATCTGCGGGCCGACAAAGAGAAGCTCTTCCTGAAAACCCGCAACAACGGCAAAGAGCGTCAGGTGCCTCAACTTGAGCATCCCGCCCATGCGAAATATATGAAACGGATCGCCTGTCAAGTTTGTCATGCTCAATGGGCGTTCAATGATCGGGCCACGCATTTGCTGCTCAGTTATTCCGAGGATGTCGATCCCTGGGAACGCCTTGCGGCTCAATCCAGTTCTGAAGTGGAGTCTTTTGTTGAGCATAATTTGTACAGTGATGAGGATGAGCTTGAACCGACCATGTTGGATCAATTTAGCAGTCGTCAGAAACCCGGCATCTGGTATTCAAGCTTTGGTAAACGCCGCTGGGAGGATATCTTAATTAGAACGGACAAGGATAACACCATCAAGGTGTTCAGACCTCTTCTTGATCTCAGGATTTCCGCAATTGATGAGGACGGAGAAGTTCTTGCGGATCTTGACAACCTGAGCGGGACAGGGAGCGGACTATTGCCCTATACTCCGCATACCACAGGCCCGGCTGGCCTGTTTTATGAAAAACGTTTTCTGCATTTGTTGCCCACCCGGCCTGATAATGCAGGTTCAGAAAAAAGAACAAAAACTTCGCCGTAATGCAAAAAAACAGAAAAATAAAAAAAACGTTTATATTGGCCTTGTTGCTCTGCCTGCCAATACTCATGGCTGGTTGCGGATCAAAGAAAATTGTTAAAACGACCAAGGCAACTAAGGCGAGTAAGATGAGCAAGACGACTAAGGCGCTCAAAACGATTAAAACTACCAAAACTACCAAAACCGTCGGTACAGAAAGAAAGATAAAAAGAATACGGACAACGAGCCGGAAGCGAATAAAAAAGCGGATAAAAAAAGTGACAGTTCGGAAATCCAGCAAAAAGAAAAAAAGAAGCGGGAAAACGCCTCCGACCCAGCGGCCCTATGTTATAAAAAAGCGAACATACTATCCCATCCCTTCGGCGGAGGGATATGTTGAAAAGGGCCTCGCCTCCTGGTACGGCGGCAAATTTCATGGACGCAAGACCTCCAACGGCGAAACATACGATATGCACAGCAAGACAGCGGCTCATAAGACGCTGCCTATGAATACCATGCTGTTAGTGGAGAATCTGGTCAACGGCAAAAACACTGTGGTGCGGATCAATGATCGAGGCCCCTTTGTCGATGATCGAATCATAGATCTGAGCTATGCCACCGCCCAAAACCTCGGCATTTTCAAGAAAGGCACCGGCATGGTTCGGATTACAGCCTTGGCTGAAGAGGATGTACAGACATCAGCCAAAAAATCAGCCGAAAAAATTTCCCATAAAACAGCAACCCAATCGAAATCCGAGTCAAAAAAAACGAGCACCGAAACCGAGGTGCTTCAGCTCACGGCGTACAGCAAAAAAAAATCGGTGAAGTCAGTTGACACAACGCTATCTGAACAGAAACCGCTCAAAAAATTGATTAAGAAACTGATTAAAAAAAATTTTGATCAAGGGGATTTCTACATACAGGTGGGGGCCTTTGAGGACAAAAAAGAAGCGAGAAAACTCGCCCAAACCTTTGCCGATAAGGGACGGGATGTCATTATTCAACAATTTCCAGCAGCTGGCACCAATTTTTTTCGGGTTATGATTTTCAGCAGTCATTCCCTTAAGGAAGCTAGAAAGCATAAAGCAAAGCTGGAAAGAAAAGGATTTCCCGACGCTCTGATTATCGCCAGAGATAAAGAATCGAAGAAGCGGCAAGAACCGAAAAAAGATGATGCAACGGAAGATGCCAATCGTAAGGGGAAAAAGCTGCCTGAGATAACGGGTGGCTGAGTTTGATCAGCCGGAGGGACGACATCAGTCGCACTCCCTCCGGGCCTCCTCCTTTTTCCGCTGTTTATAAGGTTATTGTCTTCTTGATCACAGAGGTGTGTTTTTCATTTACCCCGTCCTGAGGTATCCCGAAGCCCTTGATCGCCGAGGGCGGAAAGAGGAGATAGAATAACTCGACCGTCACCTCTTTGATTGCCGGATTGTCAAGAGAATAGCTCATTCTCCGGGTTTTTCCCGCCTTAAGCCTTGTGTCAAAGGCTATCTCCTCCGCTTTCCATGATGGTACTCCCACCGTATCTCCCGCCTTGAACGCCTTAAAAAACAATGCTGTTTTATCCTCCAAAGGACTGTCTTTAAAATTTTCCCAGACCTTGTTGCCGAGCGCATCCTTTGCCGTGACTTTGACAAACGCCATCCGCATAGGATTTGTGGAAGGAAAATTATGATTTATGATATTGGTCACATAAATCAGGAGAGATTTTGTTGTACTAGTGGATTCAATTTTAACATCAAGGGTTACCGCTTTTCTGAGCATTTTAACATCATGCCCGCCTGCTATTGTATGCGAGAAATGAGTGGCTTTCTCGGAACCGACAGCCGGGCTTCCCTGAACCGGCGGCATATGGCAGGAAAGGCAGTTGTTTTCACCTTCTTCGTTCATAGAGCATATTGACACATTTTTTGAACTGATTTTATGACTGTGACATCCCATACATATCTGTCCATTGGTGAAAAGCTGGGATTTTGCGGTTTTATGAGGCGACTTTTTATTGGCGGGTCCGCCGCTATAGTACACGCCGTCCTTGTTGAGTTCATACGTGTTGAATTTTTCCTGTTCAACAACAGATTCAACACGATGACAAAAGGTGCAACCTATACCCTCTGTATGGGTCCAGTTGTCACTGTCCAGTTCCGCCTTGCCAGACATAAGATCTTTCAGGTTGTCAGCCATAGGGGCATGACAGTTGGCGCAATGATAATTGCCCTTTTTCCCTTGATCTGTCATTGACTTGACAAACGCCTGATGAACCGCGCTATGGGATTTATCCTTATGTGCCGATGACAGCGCATGGAATGATTCCTTCCATTCTTTAAAAATACTTGGGTGACAGGCGGCGCATTTTTCTGATTTTTCCAAAGGCACAATTTTTTCAGACGGATCGTTATAGGGCCAGTCAAGTATGCACCCTGACAAGAGGGCACAGATTATCAGGAACAACGACAAGTTTTTCATAGTTTGATTCTCCTTGTGAAACAATATTGATTAAAAGGGTATATGGAACACTGCTGATATTTGCAATAAAGCTCGCCTGAGGCAGGCTGTGAACTCTGAAGAGCACAAAATGAAAGTCAACATAATAGGCTATGTGGAAAATAAAAAAAAATCAAGAAATAAAGTATTTTCCCTGGTGGCTGACTGATGCCGCGGTCGCCGGAATCGGCAACGCAGTCCTGTGCGATCACATCCGTTCTTGATAAAGTCTTTGAGACAGGTCGCAAAACGGCTGATGGTTTTAAAAAAAATATGAAAATTAAATTCGACGAGTTTCTGCCGAAATGGAATTATGTCGCTGTTCCGTTAGGAGGGACTTGAATCCTGTAGTTATTTAATTCTCGTTCTTTACCTAAAAGAATCGGCATGCTTCATATCCACCCAAAAGTAGTTGACACTTTTTTTGAATACAGC
>CBDTVG010000185.1:0-4934 GCA_965363745.1 uncultured Candidatus Electrothrix sp.
GCACAGTTCTTGCGGAAAGTGTCAACTACTTTTGGGTGCATATGAAGCATGCCTATTTTTCGACAGATTATCTTGAAAAAGCTGAATAATTAAGGCGGATCTGTCTGTATTATTTCTCGTTATTTTTTCGGAGTTGGTCAATGCGTACTCATCGTTTTATTCTTAGTTTACTACTTGCCGCTCTGGTTTTCAGTTCATCTGTGTACGGCAAGGTTATGCCGGTGGAATTTGACAGAGGCCGGAACCGTCTTATCGCCTATATGCTCAGTCATCAGCTATCCGCACAGCATTTTGATCATAAACCTTTTGATGAAAAAATGTCAAAGGTAGCCTATGCTCTTTACATCAAACAGCTGGATCCGAGAAAACAATTTTTACTTGCGACAGATATTCGATATCTCAGCAAATTCTCCGATAAAATTGACGATGAACTCAGTGCTGGCCGCATTTCATTGCCGGATGTAGGCATGAAGTTGCTCAATAAACGAGCGAAAAAGGTGGCACGGCTTGTCAAAGAGATAATGGATGCCGATTTTTTGCCTGATCGGAAAGATTATCTGCAAACAGATCCTGAAAAATCAAAGAGCCCTTATAGTATCAGCGAATTGAAAGACAGGTGGCGGCGGACTTTGAAAATGGAAGTGCTTGACAGCTATCTTGATAAACTTGAGAAAGAGAACAAAACGCGGAAAAAGGAAGGAAAGACGCTGTTGAATATCCAACACGGTCAGGTAGATAAAATAATCTGGGCGACCGCCATGCAAAAGGTGCGAAAAAAAACGAATAATTATCTGAACAGACTGGAAAAAGTTACTCGTCAGGAGCATTATAATCGTTATTTTGATGTGATCGCTCGATCCTTTGATCCTCATACAAATTATATGGCTCCTACTTCAAAGGAGGATTTTGATATCCACATGAGCGGCTCCCTTGAAGGAATCGGGGCGCTGTTGCGTGAAGATGACGGGCATATCAAGGTGGTGCGCATTATTCCCGGAAGTGCCGCTGAGGCGCAGGGACAGCTTCAGGCTGAAGATGTCATCATGGCGGTTTCAGAAAAAGATGATGAACCTGTGGATATTTCCGCCATGAGCATTCGGGAAGCGGTGTCCTATATCCGAGGTCCCAAGGGAACAGAGGTGCGCCTGACCGTGACCAGAGCTGATGGCGCCCGACTGGTTATTCCCATTGTTCGTGATGTGGTCAGGTTGGAGGAAACCTATGTTAAATCAACCGTGATTTCGGGGAAAAAAGGCCACAAAATAGGCTACATAAAAATCCCCAGCTTCTACCGTGATTTTTCAGCCGGGATGGATGAAACAAAAGCACGCAATGTCACGGATGATACCCGAAGTGAATTGAATAAACTGAAGAAAGAGGGAATCAGCGGCCTTATTCTTGACCTACGCAATAACGGAGGCGGTTCCTTGTCTGACGCTGTGAATGTATCAGGACTGTTTCTCCCTGACGGCCCTATGGTGCAGGTGAAAAATTCGCAGGGGATGATTCGTGTTCTGGAGGATGAAGACAGCAATACCGTGTATGGCGGCCCTATGATTGTGTTAATCAATCAGTTCGCCGCTTCCGCCTCTGAAATTTTTGCGGCGGCCATGCAGGATTACGGCAGAGCCTTAATTGTCGGCGGTGCCCATACTCACGGGAAGGGAACCGTGCAGGCGTTGCTGGACATGAATCGCAACCTGCCCCTGTTGCATCTGAAAAAATATGAGGATCTCGGTGCTCTCAAAGTCACGATCCAAAAATTTTACCGAGTGACCGGCGGTTCCACCCAGTACAAGGGAGTTGTGCCGGATGTTGTCCTGCCCAGTATGCTTGACTACATAGAGACCGGTGAGCAGTACATGGATAACTCATTGCCTTGGGACAAGGTGGCGGCTGTCGCTCATCCTGTATGGCAGGGGGCCCGTTTTGATCTCAACACGGTTCAGCAGCGGAGCCATGACTATGTCGCCGCCAGTAAAAAATTCAAAAAAGTGAAAGAAGAAAGCCTCAAAGCCAAACAGCGCAAAGAAGAAAGCGTTGTTCCTGTCTTTCTTGCTGGCGTTGTTAAAGAGCGTGAGGAACTTGAACTGGCCAGAAAAGAAGCGAGAGCGGTCGGTGTTCTCAGCGAGGAGGAAGAAGATGAGGAAACGCTCGATAAAAAAGAGAAAAAAACTCTGAATGAAAAACTGGCTGAGGATATCTATGTAGATTTAGCTCTCTTTTTAATGGAGGAACCCGGAGCCATTGAACTGGATATGAATAACAATATAGTTGCTCATTAATAACGAGGCCTAAAGAGGATACATGAAGCGCATGCGACACTCTCACTGATAACTCTTTCGGCTGATTAATGCCTGTTCCTGAGCAGCCTGAAGCATGCGAAACAATTCACGGCTATGCTGCCGATTCCGGCTCATGGCGAAGAGGAAGGCCAGTCGGTTCAGCTCCATTCTGTTCACAGAGGGCAATTCAGCGGCGATATCCTTCGCCACATTGGATGACCAGTCTTCTGTCAAATCTCGGTGCTCCTCTTTCGCCTTGCGCCGAGCCGCCATGGCTTCCTCAATCAAGATATCACGCAAATATTCTATTTCGTGAACCTGTTTTTTCTTTTCCAGCTTGGTTCCTCTCCGTTTTGTCAGAAAATCATAGAGTCCCTCCGCAGGTTCATTGCGCAATAGTTTGGTGATGTATTTTATCTGTCGTTTTTTGGCACCGCCTTTAAGATCGGCGACTTTTTTCAGCGATATTTGGATCTCTTCGTCCGCAGGCAGTTTGTTCAACAGAGCTGGGGGTAGGGAAGCAAGTTCGATCACCAGTTTTTCCAGTTGTTTTATCCGCCGTTTTTGTTCAGACCTACTCAGTTCCATTTTTTATCCTTTTTGCCTTGTACAGAGAGAAGTAACTTTATCCCAAATGCCGTTCGCCGTTTCTTCCTTGGAGAGCAGAGCCAGTTGCTCAGAGCTGTCTCGGGTGATCAACGTTACTTGATTGGTGTCTACATCAAAGCCGATTTTTTCGCCTAGTATGTCGTTAACTATCATCAAATCGACATTTTTGGCATGCAATTTTCGTAAGCCTTCAGCCTCGTGGTTATCGCTTTCCGCCGCGAAACCGACCAGCAACTGACCGGCACGGCGTTGTTCGCCCAAAGCGGCCAAAATGTCCGGGTTGGTGACTAGTTCAAGCGTTGGTTCAGCGGTAGCCTTTTTAATTTTTTGAGTCGCCGCAGTCTTGGGCCTGAAATCAGCCACCGCCGCCGCCATAACCACAATAGAAGCTGTTGCGCTGTGCTGGTTGACTGCTTCCGCCATTTCCCGGGCTGTTTTTACAGGAACAACGGTGATGCCGGGAGGGGGCTCAAGGCGCACCGGGCCGGAAACTAGAATGACCTCCGCCCCCCGCCGTTTCGCAGTACGAGCGAGCGCATAACCCATTTTGCCGCTGGAGCGGTTGCTCAGGTAACGGGCCGGATCAAGAGGTTCTCTGGTTGGCCCCGCTGTGATCAAAATATTTTGTCCTGCTAAATCGTTTTCAATCAACAAGCCCAACAGGATCTCCCGGACAGTGTCCCATTCAGGCAACCTGCCTGCACCGACATTTCCACAGGCCAATTGTCCGCATTCTGGCTTGACCACGGTATAGCCGAATTCCCGCAGGGTTGCAAGATTACGCTGCGTGGCGGGATGAGCCAGCATTTTGGAATTCATGGCCGGACAGATAACGACGGGTGCCGAAGAAGCAAGCACTGTCGTGGAGAGCAGATTGTCCGCCATGCCGTGCGCCAACCTTGCAATAGTTTGTGCGGTTGCCGGAGCGATCAACACGACATCCGCTTCGCCGGACAGGGTGATATGCGACATAATCTCATCCTCCCCCGAAGCGAACATATCTGTATGCACCTGATTGTTAGACAGAGCACCAAAAGTGAGGGGAGTGACAAAGCGGGCGGCGGATTCGGTCATCATAACTGTCACCCGCGCTTCCTCTTTGACAAGTGCATGAACCCATCCAGCCACTTTAAAAGCGGCAATAGAGCCGGTTACTCCAAAAAGAATTTTTCGCCCTCGCATACTTGAACGCATATCTATTCGTTTATTTTGTAGAAATAGCTTCTCCAAATGGATTCAATCCAATAGCAGCTGTCTTGTCAATGGTGATATAAAGAGTGAGGCCAGTTTTACTAAACTTATTTTCCGAAATGGTCATCATGCAAGTTTCATGCGGCTTAATAAACGCCAGCATGATATTTCCTGAGGCGGCTTCTCCGACAAGTTTCCAGTCGCTGTCCTTCATGGCCTGCATCATGTAATCCTTCAGAGAGACGGGCTCGGCCGGGCCGGAATAATGCCAAATTCCGCCGTGAAAGGATTCTGTTTTAATAGCCATGGATTTAGCTCTGTCCCATACCATTTCCGGGGGCACAAGAATATCCTTAATATCATCGGCAAAAGCTCCCACCGACGGCAACATTTCACGGGCACTTGGACTCGTTAACCTAGCGCTGGAAAGAATTTTGCCGACAGTGCAGCCGGAGAGCAGGAACGTCACGGCTATCAAAGGAAAAAGCAGAACATTGATGTTGGATTTGCATTTTTTCATGGGGCGGTTCCTCCAAATTCGTGTAAAATAAAATCCGCCAGCGGTTGTCGTCGGGACTGCTGGTCTTTGTGTAGGGGATATCCCAAGGCCACAATAGCCATAAGGTCATATTGGTCTGCGAGTTGCAGGGCTTTATTCACTTGCCGCTTATTTTTCAGGATCTGGCCGAGCCAGACCGCTCCGAGTTCCAACTCATAGGCGGTAAGCAACATGTTTTGGATACATGCGCCAGCCGCCTGATGATCTTTTACAGAATCATACATCTTTTCCTGATCAAGGTAAACAGCAATGAGTGCCGGAGCCGCCTCGACAATATGGGCATAATGGGT
>CBDTVG010000186.1:0-4923 GCA_965363745.1 uncultured Candidatus Electrothrix sp.
ATGAAATTGTCAATGACTTATCATCAAGTTCCGCAGTTATTAAATCCTCATTCCTCAGAGCCTTAACAGGTCTTTCATTCTTTGTCTGATCCTCCATAGAACAACCAGTTTAAATTATATTTTTTTTCGATTGCCCAATCTAACAGCCTGTATTTGAGAGTTCCTTTTTGTTTTTGGTTACTAAGGTTATTCTTTGACATTCCAAGCACTTGCGCAAGTTCGTTGTCATTCGATACTTTTGCTAATACTTTTGCACGCATTACCAATTCATTTGTGAGTCGTTTGTTTTCGCCCATCTTTGCCTTGATAAAATACACTTATAAGTGTATTTATTAACCGTATGGTGTACTATGGATTTATTTTAACACAGAAAATTTTAAATTTTCAAGAATACCATTCACCTCGATCTATTGCAACTGAGGGAAAACAACATCACGGAAATTTGCGCTCACAAGGAAAAATAATAATGTCCGATCTAGGCAAAGGAATAAGGGGTTCGGTTCGAGTAAAAACTGTTTTTGAGCATCAAGGCCGAAGTTATGCTGTTGGTGATATAGTAGAAGGCCGTTTGATATATCATCAAGGCGTTGTTATATTTGAACGTGTCGATTCTACTCAGTTTGACCCTGTTAATTTTGACCGTATTCACGGGGTCAACTGTATGTTAACTTTTGCTTATGCAAGCATATCCATTTGTATAAAGAAGACGGTATAATCAAGAAAAAACATTACGTTAAAGGACAATCTGAAGGTGGTATTCTTAAAGAGAAAGAAGGAGAAATTCTTTTTTTTCTGAAAGGTCAGTGGCCTGTTACGATCAACAAATTTATAGATGAAACCGACCTGAACTATAAAGGCAGCGTTCAATATGAGATTGAAGATATTACAAGGTTATTTGATGCTTTAGGATAGCTTTAAGGTAAAGTTCATGTATCAGGGGAGCCGTCCATTTTTGGATTGTTCCCCTTTTTTTATTTGTGGCGTGCGGTGTCGGAGGCACAGAGCAAAAACGCCTCTTTTTTAACGCTCCTGGCTCTCGGATCAGCCCCCCACCTTATTGTATGCCGATTCGATATACTAGGCTCTCCGGGTTGCGTTTACTGTACAGGGGCAAGTTTACGGCTGCTGAAAAAGAAATACAGCGGGCTGCTTTTCGGTTCAGACAGAACCGCTTTTATGCTATAACGTCAAGGTTTATCAAAGACCGTGCCTTTTCGGCCCTGCTGCCGTAATCATTTTAATTTGGGAGAACAACAGACATGCCAACCCTTGATTGGATAGGCAAAAAAGCCGTGGTGAATCATCATAAAGAAGTTCCGTTTCATCTGCTTCGGTGCGACCCTGATTTATCCGTGGGCGACCCGGAAAGCGGCAACCTGCTTGTTCAGGGGGACAACCTGCTTGCCCTGAAAGCCCTGCTGCCCTATTACGCCGGACAGGTGAAGTGCATTTACATTGATCCGCCGTACAACACCGGAAATGAAAAATGGGTGTATAACGACAACGTGAACAGCCCGGAGATTAAAGAGTGGTTGGGGGATGTTGTGGGGAAAGAAGCTGAAGACCTTTCCCGGCATGATAAATGGCTGTGCATGATGTATCCACGTTTGCGGCTGCTGAAAGATTTCCTGTCTGAAGACGGTTCTATCTGGATTTCAATTGATGATACGGAAGTAACGGCATTTCGTTTTCTGATGGATGAGATTTTCGGCAGGAGTAAATTAATTGCCTGTAATGTATGGCAGAAAAGATATTCAAGGGAAAATCGGGAGGCAATAGGCGATTCGCACGAATACGTTTTGGTCTATGCCAATGATCCAGAATTATTCAAGATCAAAAGAAACCGTATAGAGTTGGAAGAAAAGCAGCGGAAACAGTATAAAAACCCTAATGATGATCCAAAAGGCCCTTGGCAATCCATTTCCATGACTGCTCAAGGGTATCGGCCTAATCAAATGTATGAAATAGTAGCACCTAATGGTAAACGCCACAATCCGCCGGAAGGAAGATGTTGGTCTCTTATCGAATCAGAATACTCGAAACTTAGAGAACAAAATAAAATCTATTTCGGCAAAGATGGAAAAGGGGTGCCACGAAAGATCAGGTATCTAAGTGAAGTCTCTGGACTTGTTCCGTGGACATGGTGGCCGCATGAAGAGGTGGGGCATACTGATGAAGCCCGAAAAGAGATTAGAACGTATCTTGACACACAAACAGCTTTTGATACTCCGAAACCCACAAGATTATTAAAAAGAATTTTGCAGATAGCAACAGATAAAGATTCTCTTGTTCTTGACAGCTTTTCCGGGAGCGGTACAACCGGACATGCCGTATTAGCTAAAAATCAAGAGGACGGAGGCAACAGACATTTTATCCTTGTCGAAATGGACAAAGATATTTGCAGCAATGTGACAGCGCAGAGATTAACCCGTGCTTCACAGGGATACAAAAATATTGAACCGCTCGGCAGCGGCTTCCAATACTGCAACCTCGGAGAAACCCTGTTCGACAGCACCGGACAGGTTGCAAAAACCGTTTCCTTTATCGACCTTGCCCGCTTTGTCTTCTTCAAAGAAACCGGCCTGCCCTTGCCGGATGACGTTTCCGGCAAATCTCCCCTTGTCGGCATTCATAACGACACAGCCGTTTTTCTGCTCTATAACGGCATCCTGAAGGACAAAACACCGGACGGCGGCAATGTCCTGACCCGTGCCACGCTTGCCGTTCTACCGCCCTATGACGGCCCCAAAACAATATACGGCACAAGCTGCCGGGTGGGGCAGTCCCGATTGAATCAGGAGAACATTACATTCCGACAGATTCCCTATGAACTGAGGGTGGACTAATGCTTAAACCGAAGGATTATCAAGAATGGGCCTTGGATGCTCTGCGGGCGTATTTTCAGGAGTGTTCACGAACGGATAACGCGGACACCTCTTTCTGTACGGTGACACAAACCATTTTCGGGCGGAGCATTTCGTATAATCCGGTGGATGAACTGCCCGGCCTGCCCTATATCTGCCTACGGATTCCCACAGGCGGCGGTAAAACCCTTGTTGCCTGTCACAGTATCGGAACAGCGGCAAAAGAACTTGTGCATACCGAATGCCCTCTTGTACTGTGGATTGTTCCTTCCAACGCCATTCTACAACAGACCATTCAGGCGTTGCGTAACCGAAAGCACCCCTATCGGCAGGCTGTGGAATCAGCAGGCGGAACAGTCAATATTCTGAATATTGAAGCGGCCCTGTATGTAAACCGGGCACAGCTGGACGGAGAAACGACAATTATTATCACAACCATGCAGGCTTTCCGGGTGGAGGACACCGTAGGTCGCCGGGTGTACAGAAACTCCGGCAGTCTGATGGATCATTTCAACAACCTGCCTCCCCATGTTGCGGATAATCTGGAAAAGGGAGCAGGCGGCAATATTACCCATTCCCTTGCCAATGCCCTGAAGCTACGAAGGCCGGTTGTGATTGTTGATGAAGCCCATAATTCCCGGACTTCCCTTTCTTTTGCGACACTGGCCCGTTTCGCACCCTCCTGCATTATTGAATTTTCTGCAACTCCGGCCAGAAAAGAACATGCCAGCAATGTACTGTACAGCGCATCCGCTGCTGATTTAAAGTCCGCTCGAATGATTAAAATGCCTATCCATCTGACCACAAGGCCGGAGTGGAAAGAACTGCTTGCCGATGCCGTCCACTGCCGGAACGGTCTTGAACAGAAGGCGAATCTTGAACGACAGCAAACCGGTGAGTATATCCGCCCGGTCATGCTCCTTCAGGCACAGCCGAAACGGAAGGGGCAGGAAACTCTTTCCGTGGATATGGTGAAAAACTGCCTGCTGCACGATCATAACATACCTGAAGAACAGATCGCCCTTGCCACGGGCACCGCAAAAGAGCTGGAAGGAATCGACATGGCAGAGCCGGACGTGTCTATCCGCTATGTTATCACGGTGCAGGCATTGCGTGAGGGCTGGGATTGTCCTTCCGCTTATGTGCTGTGCAGTCTTGCCGCCTCCCGATCCGTCACCGCTGTGGAACAGATTTTAGGTCGCATCATGCGGCTGCCCGGTGCGACCTGGAAAAATCATGAAGAACTGAACAGGGCCTATGCCTTTGCTGCATCTGAAAGTTTTTCCGAAGTTGCGAATAGCCTGACTGATGCACTTGTACAGAGCGGCTTTGAACGACAGGAGGCGAAAGACCTGATTGTTCCCGGAAAACAGGAACAGCAGGAATTGCCTTTCGACCGGGGAAAAGACAGCCCGTTTATGGGCGTGGTCATGGTAACGATGGAGGAAGAACCGGAGCTTGAAAAACTGCCTGAATCCACCCGTCGAAAAGTCGTCTTTGATGGAAAGAAAAAGAAACTGTCCTTCAGCGGCGTAATGACTCAAGAGGAACGGGAGGAAATCAGAAAAGTATGCACCACGGACGCGGGCCGGGCCGAAATAGACCGGGTATTTTCCATTTCCACGGGTGGTAATCTGGAGCAGGTAAAACGCACTCCCTCGGAAAAGGGTATTCCTTTTACGGTACCGATGCTGACAGTCAGACAGGGAAATCTTTTTGAAGCGTTTGAAGAGACACATTTTCTTGACCGCCCGTGGGAGCTGGCGAAATGTGACGCTCTGCTGACCGATAAGGCGTTTTCCGCTGTGAGAACGGAAGCGCAAACCGGTGAAATCGACATTACCGACAAAGGAAAGGTTTCGGCAAAATTTATTTCCGGGATTCATAAACGCCAGTTTGAAATTTTCTCCGGGAATGAAAACTGGAGTGTTGCCACTCTTGCCCACTGGCTTGACCGCAATATTTCCCATCCCGACATCGACCCGGAAGAAACCGGAATATTTTTGACCAATCTTATCTTAGCCCTTAAAGAACAGCGTGGCATGTCGTTGGAACATAT
>CBDTVG010000187.1:0-4909 GCA_965363745.1 uncultured Candidatus Electrothrix sp.
CGTCACCGCCCTGTTGGCCTGCATCGGTACCGGGCGCGAGGCAAAACGGGTGGCCTTGGCCCATGTCCTGTTTAAGATAGTCGGGGTCTTAATCATCGTGCCCTTTTTAGGGCCCTTTGCCAATATGATCCGTTCTCTGTCCACCCTGTTCGATGCGGAAACAGCCCGGCAGGTCGCCAATGCGCACACGGTCTTCAACGTGAGCATCGCTCTTTTTTTCCTCCCCTTCACCGACCTGTTCGCCCATGCTATCCTTCGCATCATGCCCAAAAAACCCAAGGAAAAGGGCATCGAGCCCGTCACCTTGCATCTGAAGGATTCCTTGGTCTCCACCCCGGCCATTGCCTTGGAACTGGCCCATGCCGAGATCGCCCGCATGGCCAAGATCCTGCGCCGCATGCATAACGCAGCCATCCTTCCCTTTATCACCGCCAATGACCAATTGCCTCGTGACGAAATCTATACTGAGCAACTGGACCTGCTGCAGGGCATTGCCATGCGGGAGCAGAAGATCAACTTTTTAGAGGAGAAGATACGCCAGTACCTGCTCAAAATCAGCCGTCAGCAACTGGCTGAGAGACAGGGCAGTGAGATCAACGCCCTGTTATCCCTTCTGGACAGCATGGAGAGTATCGGCGATATCATCATCCGCCAGATGGTGCCCTTGGCTAAAAAGAAAGGGAAGCTGGGCGTTGACTTTTCCGAGGAGGGGCGCCAGGAACTGATCAGCTACCATAAAAAAATCGGCAAACAGCTGAGTAGGTTGGAGCAGATGATGGTCGCTTCTGATGCCATCTTGGCCCGCAAGGTTCGAAAAAAGAAAAAACGGTACGATAGGCTCAACCAACGGTTACGCCGCCATCATCTCCAGCGCCTGCTGGACATGAAAGAACAGTCGGTGGAGACCCACGAAATCCACATTGAATTGCTTGACGCCCTAAACCAGATCAACAACTTTAGCGCCGATATTGCCAAGGCCTTGCTCAAGGGAGGGATACAGGATCGATCATCCGAGGGACAGGATGCAACAGGCGGAGAGCCGTCACAACAGCCTGCCGGTTGAATGGGTGGAATAGATAGAATTGCCGTGACTGATAAGAGCGGTTGGCAACCGCTCTATGTCCAGCAACGAAAGCGGACACCTCATTGCTCAAGTGGCTCCCTGTACCGAGCGGAAAGATTTCAAATATTTTTTCGACAATGCCATCTTCACCCGCCTGAGACGTTATATTGCTCTCAAATTGGTTCAAATAGGCACTTTCTGCTTTAACGTGTGTATTTGGAAATAATTTCAGTGTTGCCATCTTTTTAATTCCGTAAATTATTAATTTTTAGTCAGCCTGCGTAACGTGAGTTAATAAAACTGTGCCGTGATTTTAAAATCTGTGTGATAGCCTTCTAAAAAGGGTGTTGAAAAGTATGCCTATAAATGTTTGAAATAGCGGCATTTCACGCAAAAAAGCTCTTTGTTGAATAATGACGAATAATCAAGAAGTTACGCTGATTGTTTCAACGCCCTTCTAAAGACATAAACAATCTTCAGCCTCTAACATGGCAAGTGGTGGGATGAAAAGATCAGACTGTAGTTCGACACGATAAGGCGGATTGTGATCATTATTGTTTGGCAAAATAGCCGTGTGTCGCGCACTGTTTAAATGCCTATTAATCATTTGATAATCTTCTGCTGTCAACTGACACAACTGCTTGCCATGTTTAATTAGAAACCAAGCCATTAAATTCAATTGACGGTACATCGTCGCATCATAGCAACGCCCACTTTGCCCCATGTTTCCACCATCTTTTTTAGTTTTAGGATTGACGACTTGGGCAACTTTATATTGATTATCTTGCCAAGAAGACGCAACCTTATCCGCCGCAAATAACTGCCATACGGTCTCTATGCCATAGCCAATAGCAAAAGGGATTTGTTCGGCGAGTATATCCCATCTCAGCATCATTTCCCCTGTGAGTGACCAAACAATTTGATCTAAATGTGCCGCATAATGTCGTCCCAAATTGCTTTCATATCTCCAATGATCGCGCATGACAAAAAGATAGTGGTTGTCTCGAATTGCGTTGTTTTGTGCTGTGAGTAGGCAAAAACGATTTTCGTCTGGAAACATAGCCTGGGCATAGCCTAAATAATGTAGCGGCTGATATTCGCTAACATTGGCATCAGCATCAAGAAAAAATAAATCTTTAAGTGTTTTCCAAGAATGAACATACTTTAAATAAGCAAAAGCCATAGTAAAAGCTCTTCCTTTACCTTTATGCTTTTCTATATCAACAGAAAAGCGTGAATGAATGCGTTCTACATTAAATAATTCAAGTAGTTTTGCTTCGTTGAGTACCAGATAGCCTTTTTCTTGCAGTTCTAAACTATCGACAAGTGCTTGTGCTTTCGGTGAATGCACTACTATGATTCTTTCTGGTGCTAAACCCAATCCACGCGCATAGCTCAATGTTTGCGGAAATGTGCTCCATTCGCGTTCAGAAGCCAATGGCAAGATCAAACCCACGGTTTCTGAGCGAAAATAATTTTCTAATGCCTGCCGCTGCGTTATGATGTTTTCTAAACTAGGGGTAAAAAAACCACCTAGGCAGTCTTGTCGTGTGACTGAATTAACATTGGGAAAGTCATAAACCGTTCTTGCTTTTCCCATACCGTTTTCAATAGTTTGTTTCAATATATTTTGCATAACAAGAGATGTATCCTCGTTACTCCATTTTGTTGATAAGAAGAAGAGATTGCTGCTTAAAATGGAATGTTTGCAGCACTGGAATCACCGGCTCTAAAATCTCACGCGGTGAAACGCCTCGCCAACGTTCGTCGGTATAGCGCAAAACCGCTCAGGCGCAAGTATATTGCCAAATCAAACGGCAAGCAACGACCGCTGGGCACACCGGTCATGATTGATCAGTGTTTCAAAATACTGCGGCAGACAAGTTCGGCCATCTGGACCCTCGAAGGGGATATAACAACGTTTTTTCGACAACATCGGATTCGCATGGATGGAAAAGCACATGCCGATGGACAAAACGAGCCATGGTCGAGTGACCGTGTGAGTGCTAGTTGAAGTATGGCAGTGACACCAGCACGTAAGATTGAAGCAAAGCAGTTACTTAATAACTTTCAATACCATTTTTACATTTCTAATCAAATTACTATAAACTTCACTTTCTTTAAGCAGTAGCTCCGTATCAGAGGCGCGATCGGCATAACGCTCCAGCCAAACCGGGCTGGGAATAAATACGGTCTCAATCAACTCAAAATCAACATCTAAATAAAGCCCCAATGGCGTCGTCGGATCGCCTTGTTCTATCCATTCTTGATTGCGCTTTTTTGAGAACATGCTAAGTCCATAAACCGTAATGGGGCGAACGTGCGTCGGATCATGAAAAAAATTATCATTGCGATGATGAGGGACTTCAATATTAATTGTTGCCCCAGGCTTGCAAGTACGATATAGCTCCTGAATTATCTTTAAATAGACATCGGTTAGTTGTCCAAGATGTTCTAAAACATGATGCAATTCAATAGTAGCAACGCTATCATCATCCCAAGGGTAAGGAAACGTTTCCAGATCAAATCTAAGATCCGGGTCGCCATACTTATCAACATTAATATAACCATCCAGATATTTTGCACCACAACCAAGGTTTAAGCGTAAATCATTCATCTCACATATCTACCTTATCAAGAGAAAATTTGTCAAGGATAGGAGATCCAACCCATCCAGACTGATCATCCATCGTAACTACTCACCCCTAGGTTCAGGGGTTTGATTAAAAGTGCGGTAATCTATGCCGCCTTACTCATCTGGTTTCAATATGTATCCCAGTCTCTATTAACAAGCAATTGGGATAATTGCAAGAAAAGAGTATGTAGTAGGTCGATTCGATTTATTGTTGGGGTGAAACTCACGGCCCTGTATTTCTACAACGCCGTTTTTTCATACTACCGGGGCGTACGGACAACTCCCCATGCTGAGATTTAACCTGCTAGATTTACAAATGTTACTGCGAACGGACAGGCCACCTTTTATCCCGGATCCCCTTTTTCCGCTATGTTAACTCTCTCTGTTACCTATTGAACAACAAAATGTGTTGACGATCTCCTGCGTTTTCTGTATTTTCCTCCTGCTGTTCAGGTTCCACGAAAGTGGATGAAGAGGGAACCCGGTGTGAATCCGGGACGGGCCCGCCGCTGTAATCGAGGACGAACACCGCATTAAGCCACTGCATGTTACAATGCGGGAAGGCGCGGCAAGTAGGATGAACCGAGAGTCAGAAGACCTGCCTGAAAACAGAGCATGACCTGTCGTACCAAAAAAAAGGCGCGGCAGGCTCGTTTCGCTCCCCGTGGACAAGGGAGAGATGTGCAGAGTTATTCGTGGAAAACAAGGGCATCCCCGGATCAATATATCATTGGTCCGGGGATTTTTTTTGCTTTTTTAAAGTACCTCCTCGGACAAACAACAAGAAGAGGAAAGGTTATGAGGAAGTGTTATTCCGTTTCAGTTTGTCTGGCGCTGGCCCTGTGTGCAGGAAGAACAAGTTTTGCCGCAGATTCCACCGCAGATTTCTTCACAGATTCCGTTGCAAATTTCCTTGGGGATTCGGGAGATAAACAAGCGGTCACGATGGGCGAAGTGGTGGTCACCGCCGCCCGGACAGCAGAGAGCAAAAAAGAGGTCAGTGCCAATGTCACGGTGATTGACCGGGAAGAGATTGAACAATCCGGGGCGGGCAACGTGGGCGACCTGCTGACGGAGAAAGCCATCGGCCATTTGCATAAATATCCGGGTGGACTGACCTCAATCGGACTTCGCGGCTTCCGCACCGACACCCACGGCAACGACTTGCAGGGCCATGTACTGATCCTGCTGGATGGTCGCCGGGCGGGAAC
>CBDTVG010000188.1:0-4908 GCA_965363745.1 uncultured Candidatus Electrothrix sp.
GAGAGCAAATACAAGATTCGCCCCTACAATCCCGCACCGAAAACGGGGGAGTTATTTTTTGGGTAATCCCTTACTTTTCTTCGGTTCTATTTCGTATTGTTTGATTTTATTGAGCAACGAAGGATAACTTATTTCAAGAATCTGCGCCGCCTTGCTTTTGTTTCCCTCAGTGGTTAAAAGAGCCTGTTGAATAAGCTGTCGCTCCATTACCTGCCGCCCTTCTTTGATTGACGATATTCCCGCCAGAGCGTCAAAAGGTTGGGCAGCCTGGATGCCGTTAAGGTTATCGGGTAGATTTTCCGGCTGGACAAGCTCGTTATCAGTAAGAATCACAGCTCGCTCTATAACGTTCTCTAATTCCCTAACATTGCCGGGCCAGGAATGAGCAAGCAGCAGCCGCATCGCGGCGGAGGAGATCCCTTCAACATCCGGTCTGTTCATACTATCCCTAAATTTTTCTATAAAATAATCACAGAGGATTGGTATGTCCGTGCCTCGTTCCCGAAGCGGAGGAAGTTGTATATTGATCACGTTGAGCCGGTAAAAAAGATCCTCCCGAAAACGGCCCTCATGCACCTCTTCGGCAAGATCTCTAGCTGTGGCGGCCATAATTCGGACATTTATTTTTTTGCTGGTTGCGGAGCCGATTTTCCTGATCTCCTGTTCTTGTAAAACCCGCAACAGCTTGACCTGCATGGCGGCGGGCAGTTCACCTATCTCGTCAAGAAAGAGCGTTCCTTGATCCGCCTCTTCAAAAAGTCCTTTTTTATTCCGATCCGCACCGGTGAAGGCACCCCGGACGTAGCCGAAAAACTCACTTTCCAGAAGGTTTTCAGGAACACCGCCGCAGTTGACGGCAATAAAAGGTTTGCCGATTCTGTCGCTTTTGTCATAAATACCACGAGCCACCAGTTCTTTGCCCGTACCTGATTCTCCGGTGATCAAGATTGTTGTCGGGTGGCCAGCCACCTTTTCGGCAAGTTGAAAAATATTCCGCATGGCCTTGCTTTTGCCGAGCATCGCCCCAAAATCGGAGGATTTTGTAATATGAGCGAGTTTTTTTTTCAACCGAGTATTTTCCCGACGTAAACGTTCCCGCTCCTCGGCCTTTTTTAAAACTAAGACAACCTCATCAGTCTTGAACGGCTTGGAAATAAAATCATAAGCTCCCAGCTTCATGGCCTCAACAGCCGTGTCAATCGTGCCGAAAGCGGACATCATAATAACGGTGTCTGTCCGTCCGGCTGACTCAGCCGCCTTGAGGAAAGCCAGTCCGTCCATCTTCGGCATCCTGATGTCACAGAGAATAAAGTCAAATTCCTTCGTTTGCAGAAGATTGAGCGCATCCATACCGTCAGAGGCGGTGTCAACCCGATAGCCCTCTCCTGTGAGCAAAGCGGACAGCATATGGCGTATATTGTCCTCATCATCTATCACAAGGACATTTTTCAGAGTATTTTTTATTGAATGCGTCATTGTTGCTAAGTAGTCACTATGTGGTCATTATTGGTTCCGATGAGCGGCAGGAAAATCGACATCTCGCATCCCTGCTGTTCTTTGCTTTTCATTTCCATCTTGCCGCCAATTTGTTCAATAATAGAACGGGACACGGACAGGCCCAGTCCTGTTCCCTTTCCCGGTTCTTTGGTTGTGTAAAAGGGATCAAAGATCACAGGCAATTGTTCTTTTGCGACCCCGATACCGTTATCCGTGATGCGGATGCAGAGGAAAATCTTTGTCTCTTCCTCACCTTCCGGCGATATTTCCTGCGAAGCTGTCGCAACGGTTATCCTGCCCTGTTTTTTTTGTTCATCAAGGCAGTCATCCATATGCATCGCATCCGCACTATTCAGCAGGCAGTTGACAAAGACTTGGCGCAACTGCTCTTGATCAGCGTAGACCTCGTCATTTTTAGCCGTCAACTCGGATGTAAGCTCAACCCCTTTGAAAACACTCTGTATCTGTACGAGGTCAATAACTGATCGCAACAGCTCATGCAAAGAAAAAAATTCAGGCTTGCCTTTTGCCGCTCTGGAGAAATCCAGCAGTTGGCGAATAAGATTGTTCACCCTTTGCAATTCCTGCTCAGATCGACGAATAAAATCCTTGTTTTCAGTGCTCTGTTCTTGGGACTGGGCGAGAAGGCCGAGATAGCCCTGAACCACCGCAAGGGGATTGCCGACCTCGTGCGCTAAACCAGCCGCCATCCTGCCCACGGAGGCCAATTTTTCAGTATGGATCATTTCCGTCCGCTGCTTTGTCAGCTTTCGATTGGCGATTTCAAGGGCGGCGACAGTTTTCTGAGACAATTGCCGGTCATCCTCTATTCTTGTCAGCATACTGTTTAAACTATTGGACAATTTTCCGAACTCAGAACCGGAGCTTTCAGCTGCAAATAAAAAAGGATCATGGCTGTTGTACTGGTCGGCAAGTTGCATTAATCGTTCAACAGGACGGCCAACCAGTTTTGTCATTCTGAAAAAGCCGATAATCACCAAAATCAGAAGATTGACCAGTATATAGACAAGGACGGTTTTTTCAGCTTTCCAGAGAGTCTGAGAAACCGTGTCCAGTCGACGGGCTACCGCGACAGCGCCTACGACACGTCCCTGCCGTGTGACAGGTTGCGCACTGACAAGAAAATATGTACAGGCGGGTGGCCAGCCGAAAAAAGAACTGACGGAGTGGCTCACCTGTTCCCCGGTTTTCGCTGCGGCAATCGCCGAGGCAAGCAACGATGTTATCTGTTCCGAATCAACAGGCGGTGCTGAACTTTTTTTCTCGTTGAATTGTTCAAAGGAAAACAGGAGCTGGCCATTTTTATCGCCGTTATAAAAATCAGTAAAAGCGATTTTTTCAGAAAAAGTATGCAGTGCGGCAATTTTCGCAGGCAGCAGAGCTTGGACATGGGCGAGCACGATTTGGTCATGCTCCGCTTCACGTCGCAGGGCATCCCGTTTCCAAAAGGTCATGAGGACAAAATTCACCAGCAACATGCCGACCAGCGTTAAAAAACCTATTGTTAAAGTCAATCTTGTTTTCAATTTTCCGTCGCTCAAATTTTTCGCACATGCATCAATCTCATTTGGCGCGTGTGCATATCTTTTTAATTTTTATTAAAAAAATAATGTGTTGTCAAATCTAATTGTACACTTTTTTTGAAATTGATGTGAAAAAATACGGCAAATTTTTTCAGGATTCTCCTTTCAGGGTTGGAGCGTATGGAAAAAACTGGTAAGAATCAAACAGGTTTATTTCTGTAGATGGAAGCCTGAAAATGAAAAGGAGTAAAAAGAGAGAGGAGGAACAGTTATTAATATCGTCGGTAATAAAACGGGCCTGAAAAAAGGACAACTTCGTCAATTAGAGCTGTTAGGACAAAAAAAGGTCAACCCGGACGAGATCATCGGGCGTGAACTAGCCCGTGCCACAGCCTTGCTGTCCACGGAATTGAACAGGCAGATAGGCCTCATTATTCATCGGTCGGGCAAGGTGGAGTTTGTTCTTATTGGGGATCATGACGGGGTTGAGATTCCCTTGCTCAGCAAGGTGCGCAGTGCCGGAGGTCGTTTGCGCGGGCTTCGCTGTGTCCACACCAGTTTCTCTCATGCTGTTCCCAATGAGGAGGACATTATGGATATGGCCTGCTTGCGTTTGGATATGATATCCGTCCTCACGATGAAAGACGGGTATCCTGATCTGCTGCACAGTGCCCACCTCATGCCGAGCCGGATTGATGATCGGGACTGGCGGCTGCTGGAACCTGTGCATCCTGCCGTGCAGCAACAATCCTGTCTTTCCCTGATTGAAGCCGTTGAGGATGAATTTTCCAAGGCGCGGCCTGTCCAAAAAGTGGATAAAGGCAAGGACAGGGCCATCCTAATTTCGGTCAGCACCCGTGCAAGATTTGAGGCCGAGGATTCCATGCTGGAATTGGCCGAGCTGGCCCGCGCGGCTGACGTTCAGGTGGTCGGTCAGGTTATTCAGCGTCGTCGTGAAGTCCATCCCCGTTTGATTTTGGGGCGGGGTAAATTGATAGATATCATGCTGATGAGCCTGAGAAACGATGCGAATCTCCTCCTTTTTGATCAGGAGCTGACACCGTCGCAGGTTCGTTCGGTCACCAATTATACTGAGTTGCGGGTTATTGACCGGACCCAGCTGATCTTGGATATTTTCGCCTCCAGAGCTTTGTCCAGAGAAGGAAAATTACAGATCGAAATGGCCCAGCTCAAATATCTGCTGCCCATGTTGACGACCAGGGACGATGCCCTCTCCCGGCTTACCGGTGGAATCGGTGCCCGTGGACCCGGAGAAACCAAACTTGAGATTGACCGCCGCCGAATCAATGATCGAATCGCCCGGCTGGCGAAAGAGTTGAAGGCCGTGGGCAGGCAGCGTTATCATCGCCGCAACCGCCGCCGGAAACACGAGGTGCCGGTGGTTTCGCTGGTGGGCTATACCAATGCGGGAAAATCCACCCTGCTCAACACCTTGACGAATTCGCACATTCAGGCCGAGGACATGCTCTTTGCCACCCTTGATCCCACCTCCCGCCGCCTCCGTTTTCCCAAGGATATGGAGGTGATTATCACGGACACCGTCGGCTTTATCCGTAATCTGCCGACGGAACTGCTTAAGGCTTTTGAATCGACCCTTGAAGAATTGTTTGAAGCTGATCTACTGTTACATGTGATTGACGTTTCAAATCATGCCTGGAAAGAACAGGTAAAGGTGGTGGAAAAACTTCTGCGTGAGCTTGAGCTGGACAAGATCCCCTGTTTACAGGTCTATAACAAGACTGATCTTTTTCTGGATGAGTTGCCCCCACAGGCGAAAGACGGTGTTTGTATCTGCGCCCGTGAAGCAGGAACCCTCTCTGAACTATTGAGAATAATGGAACAAAGG
>CBDTVG010000189.1:0-4900 GCA_965363745.1 uncultured Candidatus Electrothrix sp.
CCGCTTGTAAATCTTCTTTCTTCACTAGAACAGTTCGATGTTATTGGAGTATTTTTTACAGAGAACAGGCATGATACAGCTATCTCTTTCAAGTCAACTTTGATACTTCAGCACATAAGAAGGAAACGTCTTAAGACGTTATTTCAAGGTACAGCTCATATCCTCGCCGCAACACATAGGGGATTTAATCTTGCCGTGTCCATTGGGGCATTTTGAAACCTGGACTTCCGTCTTATCATCTACTTTCAAGGTATCGTTGACAAGCGGAGCGTCGCATTTGGCGCATGTCGCATTAACAGCCATACCGCATTTTGTACATTTGTAGGTTTCCATTGCAATTCTCTCCTGAGATTATGTTGATTAGAGGTTCAGTTGATTATATTACAGCCGAATGGGGCCGAAAGCAAGGTGAGCTTGCGTTCAATTATTGAATTGTCGCAGTCGGAACGACGGTTACTCTGTGTCTGCTCCTTATTTCGTCAGAGGAACAAATAGTGGTCTGGCCCCGATTTTCGGGCGAGGTCGGGATAAGTACTTATGTCCGACTTGCTCATGTACATGGGTTGGGAAATTTTATGCGTGATTGAGGGCGGGCGGGTGGTTTTTGCGGGAAGGAGGGTTGAGCGGGCGGCTTGAATTTTGTGCCGCTGTATCGAGCGGTGTGCTAACGTTAAGTTAATCGGCGGGTTTCAGCAAGTTCGAGCGGAACGTAGTGGAGCCGTGTTAAACGACTGGTTATCGTAAATATATTCCCTTATTGCCCAATAAAATCGACTAGTTTTTTTATTAACATCTTTGCCAGTTCTTTATCAATTTGGATATTTTGCGTCGATCCTCCTGCCATATTTGTATCACCATCTTTGTAGGTTCGTATTTGAAAAAGGGTTGAATCATAACAATAATCTGCTGATACAGCTGTTCTCTTGTTTGGTTTAGCATTACACAAGCGTAGACTATTGATAATAGCCATTTTAGACCTCTTTTTTTATTTCTTGTTTTAAATCATGCCAAAAGGAATAATAGTGGTCTTTCCCCTATTTTCGTTTTAAGAACAAATTGCTTTTACTCGATTCACGAAAACGACTGTAGTTAAAATTCATGCAAACAGATAACAGGCATGATACAGCTATAATCTTTTTCAAATTAACTTTTGCGAGTATTTTCAAATTCCATTTTCTCTTATCCATAGTTTCCTCCTTCACGTTTCGGTTACTACAGACACCTTCGTTTGCCACCAGGCCTTCAGTACATTGAAGTTCGAGAATCGAGGAAAGGCAACTTATTAACTAAACAATACAATACATGCTTATAATGTAGAAAGCAATGGTGGCGGCAACGTGGCGACAACACAGATTTCTTACCAAGAAAAACATTCTGAAAACCGGTAAACCAGCTACCATGAGGGAGCCTTTTACACTTTACAGCAGGCGAGAAAATGATTAGGTATCACTTCGTGTAAAAAAACAGCTCATCGGATTATATCCGCATCTTAAAACATAACGACTGAAATAGTAACTCTGACAATGGCTATCAGAAAATTATTTACCTATCCGGCCCCTGTTCTGCGAGAAAAAGCAAAAGAAATAAGCGAATTTGATGATGCGCTCAAAGAGCTGGCCGCTGACATGCTGGAAACCATGTACGATGCTCAAGGAGTCGGGCTGGCTGGCAATCAAATTGGTGTCGCCCGCCAGATAGTGGTGATTGATGTCTCCGCTGAAGATCAGGAAAGACAGCATATCGTGCTCATCAACCCTGTTATTTCCGAAGGAGAAGGGCGAGTTCCCGACACCGAGGGATGCCTGAGCGTCCTTGAATATGATGCCAAGGTGGACCGCTTTCAGAAGATCAGGGTCACGGCCCGAAATCTGGAAGGAAAAGAGCTGGACTTTACAGCGGAAGACCGTTTCGCCAGGATTATCCAGCATGAAGTCGATCACCTGCACGGTACCCTTTTTATTGACCGAATAAGCAGCCTTAAGCGCAATATGTACAAGAAAAGGCTGAAAAAAATACTGAAAAAATAATAAACAAAGCAAGCAATGAGTTCTCCTTTACGTATCATCTTCATGGGTACTCCCGACTTTGCCGTACCCAGTCTGCAAGAGTTGCTGGACACGCCGGATCAGGTTATCAGCGTGGTCTGCCAACCTGATCGCAAAAAAGGACGGGGTAAAAAACTCTGTCCGCCGCCGGTCAAGAGACTGGCTGAAGAAGCCGGGCTTCCGGTGTTGCAACCCACCTGCATTTGCAATGATGCGTTTTTTGAGACGATCAGCTCGTTGCGACCGGATCTGATTGTGGTCACCGCCTACGGCAGAATCTTGCCCTGTCGCCTGCTCGACTTGCCCCGCCTCGGCACCATTAATGTCCATGCCTCACTTTTGCCCAAATACCGGGGGGCGGCTCCTATTCAATGGGCGCTCATCAACGGCGAAAAGGAAACCGGGGTCACCATCATGCAGATAGATGAGGGTATGGATACCGGCGATATCCTGCTGCCGGTCAGTCTGCCGATCACAGAAGAAGATACCGGCGGCACGCTGTTTAGCAAGCTGTCGGAACTCGGCGGTCAGGCCTTGATTGAGGCGATCGCCAAGCTGAAGCAAGGGACACTTCAGCCGGTCAGGCAGGATGGTTTCAAGGCAACCTATGCACCCATGTTAAACAAGGAAATGGGGCATCTGGATTGGAGCAAATCGGCTACGGAGTTGCATCGCCTGATTCGCGGGCTTGATCCTTGGCCTTCCGCCTACGGCTTTATTGATAACAGGCGGTTTCGTTTTTTTGATCCACAAATTATTCCCGGCGAGGTCAAGGAACCGCCCGGAACGCTGTGTCGTGCGGACAAAAACGGAGTGCTGGTGGCCACGGGTGAGGATTACCTGCTTATTCGGGAGATTCAACCGGAAGGCAAGAAACGGATGTGCGTTCAGGCCTGCATCTGCGGGATGAAACTGCCTGTCGGCAAACAGTTCGTCTGATCCGCTCGCCCCATGTCGGCTTTCCGCAATAAGACCTGTTTTTTAGATTGCTTTTCAGGGGTCAGCGGCAATATGTTGTTGGCCGCTTTGCTCAATGCAGGGTTGTCGGAAGAGGCCCTGCTGGCAAATCTTGCCCGCCTCAATCTCCCCGGCTGGCGGATCGACAGTAAACTGGTCTCCGTTGCAGGACTTCAGGCCTGCTTGGTGCAAGTCCGAACTGATAGTCAATCCGAGGCACAAGAGCCTCATCGCCATCTGCACCATATCCAAATCATTTTGGAGCAATCTGATTTGGATAAGACGATTATCCACCGTTCCCTCGCAGTTTTCACCCGACTGGCCCGTGCCGAGGCCCATGTTCACGGCACCTCTTTGGAAAAAATTCATTTTCATGAAGTCGGGGCCTTGGACGCAATCATTGATATCGTCGGGGTGGTCGCCGGATTCCATCAACTCGGCATAGAAGAGATTATCTGTTCCCCTCTGCCCATGCCTAACGGCGGTTGGATGCGCTGCCAACATGGGGAGATTCCCCTGCCCGCTCCGGCTGTCTGCGAACTGCTCAAAGGATTTCCTGTCTACGGGGACAACCTGCGACAGGAATTGGTAACTCCGACCGGTGCCGCTTTAGTGACTGAACTGAGCAACTCTTTCGGGTCAATGCCTCCTATGATCTTAGGACAAAGCGGCTATGGCGTAGGCACGATGGAGCGCGAGGACGGCAGACCGAATTTGCTACGCTTGATGACCGGGCACCGACGGACGGCAGGGGAAGCCCAGCGAGTAGAGGTCATTGAAACCCATCTTGATGACTTTAACCCGGAACTCTGGCCCCATGTTTCAGCACAGCTGATGCGGGCGGGAGCCTTGGATGTCAGTCTCATCCCCATACAGATGAAAAAAGGGCGGCCCGGTTTCCTCCTGCGCCTGCTTGCCGATCCGGCCCATGCCGCTCATTTGCATGAGCTTGTCCTCAGCGAAACCTCTGCGGTCGGTCTCCGCTTTCATACCGTACAACGAATGACCCTGCCCCGAACGATCATTGAGCTGGAAACGCCCTGGGGAAAGGTTCGGGCTAAAAAAATCAACACCCCGGCGGGTGACAGAATCACCCCTGAATACGAGGATTGCGCAAAGTTGGCAACCGCGCATGATATTCCTCTGCAAAAAGTTTATGCCGCTGTTGCTGAACTGAGCAAATGAGAAAATGAGCAACTGAACGGTTCAATACGGCTGGAATTTTCACCAATTTTTTTTACAGAATGAGAGAACAACCATGGATAAACTCTTCATGTTCATCGCCACTGGTGCTTACAGCGGTTATCTGCCCAAGGCTCCGGGTACTTGGGGATCACTGCTCGGAGTGCTGCTCTGGGCGGCGGGACTGCACAGGCTTGCTCCCACTTCCTATGCCGCTGTGCTAGGAGGGCTTTTTGTGATCGGCACGATAGCAGCCGGTGCCGCCGAAAAAATTGTTGATCAAAGCGATCCCGGCCTAGTGGTGATTGATGAAATTGTCGGCCAGCTAATCGTCTTAGCCCTAGCCCCCAAGCATCCTTTGGCCGTTGTGGCTGCTTTCGCCTTGTTCCGGTTTTTTGATATCCTGAAACCTTTTCCGGTGGGTTGGCTTGATCAACATATCCACGGCGGTTTGGGTATCATGCTTGATGATGTGATGGCGGGTTTGTATGCTTTACTGATTCTTCAGGTTGGAATTTGGCTGCTGGGTCTGTAGGACGATAAACTCCGTTGTGCTAGATGATCTAAAAGCCTGTTAAAAAAATTGAAGTTTAATTTTTGAGGCATTCCATGCCATAATGCTCTTATCAGGGGGTGAGGCTTCAATATAATGTGTTAAGCAGTTTGATGCTGGACTCCAAACTGAATAATTTTATCCCAAAACTGTTGCCATCTGT
>CBDTVG010000190.1:0-4868 GCA_965363745.1 uncultured Candidatus Electrothrix sp.
ACATCCCCCGGCTTCAGGGCATTTGAGGCGGGCAGATTCTCTGTCGAGGGAATCAGGGCCACCACATTGATTCCCTTGGGGCACTCTTGGGCAATGGCCTGCATAGCACAGATAACCGCCGCACCGCCGCACATGTCGTACTTCATGTCCTCCATGCCCTGCGCTGGTTTTAAGCTGATTCCGCCGGAATCAAAGGTCAGCCCCTTGCCCACCAGCATTACGGTCGGATTCGAGGTCGGAGCTGTTTTCTGCCCTCCACCCTGATAGCGAAGAATGACCAGCTTGGGCGGCTCGACGGAACCCTGATTTACGCCCAGGATACCTCCCATGCCTAATGCTTCCATCTCATCTTTCTCCATGATCTTACATTCAAGATCATGCTTTTTTGCCACCTGCTGACCGAATTTCGCAAATTTGAGCGGAGTCCAAGCGTTACCCGGCTCGTTGGCCATATCTCTGGCCAGACAAGTCGCTGTGGCCGCTCTTTCGCCCCGGATCATTCCTGACTTAACCGCATCCGGTGGAAGATTGCCGACTTGAAGGACAAACCGCTCCACGTTGACCGCCTTATCTTTATCCTTATCCTTCTTCTGTTCCTCAGTTTTGCCTGTATCGGTCTTGTATTTGTCAAAACGATAATTACCGAGGATCAATCCTTCGCTGATACACTCAGCGACATCAGCATCGGACAAACCGGCTTTATCTGGCATATCCGGCAACACCACCATCATGCTCTGCACCTTCAGACTTCCGGCTTGTCTGACAGCCGTGCCCGCAGCCAGCCGCAACCGTTCACGCAGAATATTTTTATCAGCAACTGTCTTACCGAGACCAACCGCCAGAACCCTGCCCGCCGCCGGCTTATTTTTTTTCGATCCCCCCGGATACAACAAAAATGTCTGCCCTTCCTTGCCGGTAAAGTCGCCGCTCTTCCAAGCCTGTTTAAGATTCCCGCACCCTCTTTTACATGGGAGGGACACCGCATTTTTTCCGGTCTCTTGGATAAAGTATACCAGCAGATCGCCGGTAAAAGATTCCGCTTCCTTTTTATGCAATTTGATCATATTATTTTCCTTTTTTTTATTGGCTCAATGTGAGATTCTTTTTTTAGCACAGCACCGGCTCTGTTTTCCAGTCTTTTTTACATCAGCGGTATTTTTCAGCAAAATATGGTATAATTGAGGCTGAAGTTATTCCGACAAAGAGAACTAATTTCATGAGCCATAAGGAGACAGTAAACAATGCCTGATAATTCCGCCTTTAAATACGACGAGTACGGTAACACCCGTGAAATATACGCCTATTCCAGCGGCATCAGCCTGCACGGCAATCCCTTTATCAATAAGGGTACCGCTTTCACCCGTGAGGAACGTCTGCGCCTCGGACTGGTCGCCATGTTGCCCTCAGCGGTGCGCAGTTTGGAGGAACAGGTGGAAAACAGTCGGCTTAAGATCAACGCCAAAGATTCTGATATAGAACGTTTTGTCTACATCCGGGCCTTGTTTGACCGCAACGTGACCTTGGCTCACGCCGTGGTACAAAGCGATATCAGCCGCTATATGTCCATCATCTACACTCCGACCGTGGGCTACGCCTGCCAGCAATATTCCTCCATGTTCCGTTCCGCCAACGGACTCCATTTTTATCCCGGCAATATTGATCAGGCGGAAAATGTACTCCGACGATTCCAGTATCGTGATATCCGGGTGGCCGTGGTCACGGATAATCAGGGAATTCTCGGACTGGGAGATCAGGGTGCTGGCGGCATTGCCATCTGCCTCGGCAAGCTCATGCTTTACACCCAGGGGGCCGGTATCGCACCTTGGCACTGCCTGCCGATTTCCCTGGACGTGGGGACAAATAACGAGGCTCTCCTTAATGAGGAAGAATACTTAGGCTGGCGGCATAAACGGATCACCGGAGATCAGTACATTGACTTTATCCAGCGTTTTGCCCGCGCCTTCCGCAATGTTTTTCCCAACGCCCTCTGCCAGTGGGAGGATTTTTCCAAACAGAACGCCTTCGCCATCCGTGACACCTACCTCAATGACCTGATCTCTTTTAACGATGACATTCAAGGCACAGGCGCGATTGCCTTGGCCGCAATCCTCACGGCCATGAAAATCAAACGGGAACGGCTGTCTGAGCAGAAATTTTTGATTCACGGAGCTGGAGCGGGCGGCATCGGCATTGCCGAACAAATTTTGGTCGCCCTTCGCGCTGAAGGAATGAGCGAACAAGATGCCCGCGCCCGAATTTTCACCTTGGACTCCAAAGGGTTGATCACCAAAGACCGTGACCTGTTGCCGTATAAACAAAAATTCGCCCATGATTCGACAACTCTTGATTGGTTGCGGGATGAACAGGATGCGCAACTGGGCAACGTGGTAAAAAAGGCGGGCATCACCGTGCTGATCGGCACATCCGGGCAGGCAGGCTGTTTTAACAAAGAAGTGGTTGTCGCCATGCTTGAGCATGGCGACCGTCCTGTGATCATGCCCCTGTCCAATCCCACTGATCACGCCGAGGCCGTGCCGTCGGATATCTACAGCTGGACAAACGGTTCCGCCTTGATCGGAACGGGGTCCCCTTTTCCTGATGTCCTGCATAACGGCAGAGCCTTTGCTGTGGCCCAGGCCAATAATGTGTTTGTCTTTCCCGGTGTCGGCTTAGGCTCCTTGGTGTCCGGTGCCCGTGAAGTACGGCCTGAATTCTTCACCGCCGCCGCTGAAGCGGTTTCAGCCTGTGTCAGTCAGGAGGCCATGAGTGACGGCATATTGCTGCCTCCGGTCACGGAACTCGCTGAAGTCAGTCTCAAGGTGGCGCAGGCTGTAGGCGAGGCCGCAATGACAGCCGGAGTGAGTCGATCCTGCGCCTTTTCCAGCTTTCAGCATCATAACGACCCAACTCGGTTACATCAGCTGATCCGTAAGATCCGCTGGAGTCCCGATTATCTGCCGCTGGTGGCGATGTAGACGCTGACTCAGCTTTGGCTGAGATGTTACTCATTGATCTTAAAAAAATACGAAGAGGATAAAAATGTTGGAACGAGATACACACAGCACGGCTATGGGCTATATTCTCTGGATTTTCGGTTTTATGGGGATGCATCGCTTCTATTACGGTAAACCAATCTCCGGCACAATCTATTTCTTCACCCTCGGTCTGCTGGGTATCGGCTGGATCATTGATCTTTTTCTGATCCCCGGCATGGACAGAGAGGCTGATTTCCGCTTTACGCCGGGTCTCAAGGATTACAACTTGGCTTGGCTGCTGCTGGTCTTTTTGGGTATGTTCGGTATTCATCGCATGTATATGGGGAAATGGCTGACCGGCATTATCTACCTGCTCACCGGCGGACTGATCGGCCTCGGCGTTTTGTATGACCTCTGGACGATGAACGAGCAACTCACCCAGGTCAACGCCTCATAACCTACGAACAAGAGGGCTGTCTCACAGTATAGTTACTGAAACAGCAAGTATTAAAAAAAACGCAGAAACAAGCCATGCTCCTTACCGTCGATGTCGGCAATTCACACACTGTAAGCGGTCTATTTTACGATCAAAACTTGATTTATCAATGGCGTTTAAAATCAGACCGTGACAAAACAGCGGATGAAATAGCTCTCCGCTACCATTCTCTTTTCCATATGGACGGTATTCAAAAGCAAGATATAAAAGCTTTTATCGTCTGCTCCGTGGTTCCGACGCTGGAGACAAGCTGGCTCAAATTTGCCGATAAATACCTCACCGGCTGCACTGTGCCGCATAGAGCAGTCTCTAATCAGACAGAGACTGGGATTATCATTCGGACGGAAAGTCCGGCTGAGGTAGGAGCGGACAGGATTGTCAACGCGGTGGCCGCTTGGGAATACTACAAAACCGCCCTGTTGGTGATAGATTTCGGCACAGCCATCACCTTTGACTGTGTCGGCGGAAAAGGTGAATACCTCGGCGGCACCATCCATCCCGGCATCGGCATCTCTCTTGACGCTCTTGCGAGCAAAACCGCGAAACTGCCCCGTATTGACCTGAATGAACAACCGGTGTCAATCATCGGCACCAATACTGTTGATGCCATAAGTTCAGGTATGCTGCACGGGTTCGGTGGTATGATTGACCGGATGACCGAACTTTTGAGCAAGGAGATGCGGAAAACAGACGATGAGATCAATATTATCGCCACCGGAGGTATGGCTGAACTGATCGCTCCTTACTGCTCATCCATTGAAGTGATTGACCCGTTGCTGACCCTGACTGGCTTGCGGCTTATTCATGAATTGAACCAAGAATTCTGAGTTCATCAAACCTCAAACAATCCCTGAAACCAAGTGATAAAGACCTTTGCCTGCGGTGTTGTGGCGGATGGACGAGAAGGAAAAAGGGGATGTGTTTGATCTGGAGGCCTGCTGTCGGGCCTATTCACTTGGATTATCTTAAAGGTGTATTGATATTATTGCAATGTTTGTTGTTTTTTCTCGTTTTCTGGGCCGGAGTCCAGCCTGTCCGGGCCGCTGTTGAACTGCCGGATATTACCAGAGCTGTTGAATTGAAAATGCATACAGGCACCGCTGAGGAGGCCTTGGCTTTTATAGAACAAAGGCAGACGCAGTGTCAGGATCTTACAGAGCAAGCCAAGATACTCCTGCAACGGGCTGAGAGTTCTCCGGCTCAGGAAGGGAAGCCCTAGCCAATGCGGCGTAAATGTTTCAGGGGGTTACCTCTTTGTCTCAGCGATTAAAATCAGAATGGAAGAAGTCAACGGAAACCCATATAAAGTCTCCTGTGCTTGGCCGCCCCCCGCAGCATGACTTGGCTTTTTTTTATGATATCAGAACCTTTCAAAAGGATATCAACCAGCAGGTCAG
>CBDTVG010000191.1:0-4855 GCA_965363745.1 uncultured Candidatus Electrothrix sp.
ATGTTTCTCTGGTACTGCTGGCGACAACCCATTCTTTCTTTCTACTCGGTATGCAGCCGGTGGAAAATACCTTGGTGGCCAGACTCACTCCGTCCTGGATGCGCAGTTCAGCCTATGGTATAAAATTTGTTCTAACCTTCGGCGTGGGTGCATTCTCTGTGAAAATGGTCAAAATTGTTGAACAGGGCTGGGGGTTGCCAGCTATTTTCCCCGTCCTTGGTATAGTATCTCTTGCGCTTGTCGGAGTAATCGGAGTCTTAATAAGATGTACCCCGCAGATTCGCAGTTGATAAAGTAGCTTTATTACAAAGGAAAAATAGTTATGTTTATAATCGCAGATAAAAAAATAGGGAGCTTTGTTTCTTTTCTTATTCTCGTCACCATTTTGGCAACAATTTCAGTGGCTTCGGCCGCATTCAGATTTGTTCGACCGCATGTTAATGTGCCAGTCAGAAGAGGACATGGGGAAAAATATAAAATTGTAAAATTTGTCAAGGACGGTGAGCAAGTCAAGTTTATTGAGGAAAAAGGAGCCTGGGTCAAAATTACGACGCAGGGAGGAGCTGAAGGATGGATGCCAAAAAGCTACTTGAGTGCTGAGAAACCGCCAGCTGAACGCATCAAGGTGTTGCAGGAGGAAAACGACCAGCTCAAACAAGACAACAGTGAATTGAATTTCAACCTGACTCAACTGACGACATCACAGGCATCTACCGGTGAGGAGTTAGCTAAATGCAACCGCGACAGCGATAAGGCTGAGGATGAGCGCACTGCATCACAGGAAGCGAACAGAACTATTTGGTTTTTAACCGGGGCGGGTGTACTGTTCACCGGTTGGCTGATCGGGAAGTTTTCCTCAGGCTCAAAGAAGAAACGAAACAGATTTTCATAAAACAGAACAAACATATTAAGAATATAATGAAATTGATACGATCTACAACAATTTTGGCGATTCGTCACAAGGGCGAAGTGGTTATAGCCGGAGACGGTCAAGTGTCACTCGGTCAAACCGTGATCAAGCATAACGCCCGCAAGGTGCGCAGACTGCATCACGACAAGGTAATCACCGGTTTCGCCGGTTCCACGGCTGACGCGTTCACGCTTTATGATCGGCTGGAACAAAAGCTGGAGCAATTTAACGGAAACCTTATGCGTTCCTCTGTTGAGCTTGCCAAAGACTGGCGCACCGACAAAATGCTGCGCCGTCTTGAGGCGATGATGATCGCTGTTGACAAAAAATCCTCCTTACTCCTTTCCGGCAGCGGCGATGTGATTGAATCTGATGACGGCATTCTGGCTATCGGCTCAGGGGGCGCATTCGCTCAGGCTGCGGCTACCGCCCTAGTAGCCCATTCAGATCTTGATGCCGAGACCATAGCGCGGGAGGCGATGGGCATTGCCGCCTCTATCTGCGTCTATACAAATCATAACCTTATCGTGGAAAAAGTGTAGGGGACTGTTTTATATTTCTAATACTCCGACACCTCCGACACTTTACCATATGATTTTCCGATAAATTTAAAACTGTTAAATATTAATGAGCGAGTTGACTTCCTTAACACCGAAACAAACTGTGCGTAAGCTTGATCAATACATTATCGGTCAGGGCGATGCAAAACGTTCCGTCGCCATTGCCCTGCGTAACCGTTGGCGCAGACAGCAGGTTCCACCTCCTTTACGTGAGGAGATCGCGCCGAAAAATATTATTATGATCGGCCCCACCGGCGTGGGTAAAACCGAAATCGCCCGGCGGCTGGCCACCTTGGCCCAATCTCCTTTTATCAAAGTCGAAGCGTCCAAATTCACGGAAGTGGGGTATGTGGGACGTGATGTTGAATCCATGGTGCGTGATCTGCTTCAATTAGCGATAAATATGGTGACCAAAGAGGAGGAAGAAACAGTAACGGTCAAGGCTGATCTGGCTGCGGAAGAGCGGTTACTTGATCTACTTTTGCCGCCTGCGCCCAAACCGGATGCTAAAACTCAATCGACTGAAGCGGTTAAAAGACAAGAAAACGTTATTTCTCTGTCCTATAATGATGCCTTTGGCAGTGATGATACTGCCTTGGAATCCGAAAAAGTGGATAGTAAAAAATTAGATCCCGCTGAAAAAACCCGTGAGATATTAAGACGGATGCTGCACAGTGGTGAGTTGGACAAACGCACGGTTGAGCTGAGCGTGACCTCGCATAAACCCCAAGGGCCGGTTGTGGAAGTTTTTTCAGCATCAGGTATGGAGGACATGCAATCTTCTTTACAAGATGCTTTTACAAAAATTTTTCCCGGCCAGAAGCAGGAACGCAGATTCAAGGTGCCTGAAGCCTTTGAGTACCTGAAAAAGGAAGAGGCGCAACGCCTGGTTGATACGGAAAGTGTGACGGAAAAGGCCATTCGCAAAACGGAACAGGCTGGGATTATTTTTCTTGATGAAATTGACAAAATCGCTTCACGAAGCGGTTCGGGCTCCGGTTCACCGGATATATCACGAGAGGGAGTGCAGCGGGATCTGCTGCCCATTGTCGAAGGTTCCACAGTAACCACGAAGTACGGGCCTGTGCGCACGGATCATATTCTTTTTATCGCTTCCGGCGCATTTTATGCCAATAAACCCTCTGATCTTGCACCGGAATTGCAGGGTCGTTTTCCCATCCGGGTCAACCTAACTGCTCTTGGCGAGGAAGAGTTCTTTCGGATCCTCACAGAGCCGCAAAATGCGCTGATCAAACAATATACAGCCCTGATGGCAACCGAAGGCATTGAGCTGAAATTTGAAGAGGACGCTATCCGGGAAATGGCGAAAATCGCTGTTGAGGTCAATCGGAGAACCGAAAATATCGGTGCCCGTCGCCTGCATACGGTGATGGAATGTGTCCTTGATGAATTATCTTTTGACGCCACAGAGCGGGAGGATCAGGCCTTCACCGTAACGTCTGAATATGTCCGCAAACAGCTTTCTGAAATCTCTGAGAATGAAGATCTGAGCAGGTATATTTTGTAATACTGAGGCTACTGAGGGCTGTATTTTTATAATGAAGGGGGAAGGAGCATGCGGTGAAATCGAAGATGCTGTGCTTCTCCCCTCCAACCCCGCCGCTTGCGACATGTTTTCGGACGCTATTTAATCAACTGATTCATCTCAAAAATCGGCAGCAGGATGGAAATCACAATAAAGCTGACTGCCAGCCCCATCATCAAAATCATTATCGGCTCGATCATCGAAGTCATGGCCATTATTGTGGTTTCAACCTCTTTTTCATAACTGTCAGCGGCTTTCTCCAACATCTTCTCCAAAGAACCACTCTGTTCCCCCACCGCAATCATTTGTACAAGCATAGGCGTGAAATACTGATTGCCCCGCAGGACACCGGACAAGCTTTTTCCTTTTTCCAACTCCTCTGTGGCCAAATCCATAACATCAGCCAGCAGGACATTATTGAGAATATTTTTTACAATTCCTAACGAGGTGATGAGCGGAACGCCGGATTGTAAAAGGCTGGACAAGGTTCGTCCCATTGTGGCGGCCGCAATTTTTATATTCAGATCTCGGAGCAGAGGAAGAGAGAGTTTCAGCTTATCCCAAGCTCGATGTCCCTTGGGCCGCTGAATAAGCATTCGGAGACCGACTATAAGGCCGACAATCAAAAAAATAACAATAATCCAGTAATTTTGGAGAAAACCGCTCAGATTAATCAGGAGCGTTGTAGGCAGAGGGAGTACCTGATTTCGATCATTAAATACCTTCGTAATTGAGGGTACAATAAAAGTGATGAGCAGAAACAGCACCCCTGTTCCGACGAAGGCCATAAAAATAGGATAGATAAGCGCAGCTGAAATCCGGGAACGCATAGCCTGCTGCCGTTCACCGACTTCCGCCAATCTTTCGAGCACCACATCAAGTGACCCGGAAGCCTCACCTGCATGCACCATATTAACATAGATTTTTGAAAACAGACGGGGATGTTCGGCCAAGGACTCGGTTAACGAGTTACCCTCATTGACCGAGTCCTTGATTTGGGTGATAATGGTCTGCAACGATTTATTAGCGGTCTGCTCGATTAAACCGTTAAGAGCTGGAACCAGGGGAATACCCGCATTAAGTAGGGTGGCGAGCTGACGGGTTGATACATGAATTTCCTGCTGTTTGACACGGGAACCAAATTGACCGCTGAAAAAATTACTTTTCCCGCTTCCCTTTTTCTTCGCTCTTCCTTTCGGTACAGTCGCTTTGATCTCCACCGGGTAGTTTCCGTCTAAACGAATTTTTTGGCGGGCCGCCGCCATGGAATCGGCATCTAAAACGCCTTTATGTTTTTTTCCCTGGATGTCAAGGGCTGTGTATTCGTAGACTGGCATAGGAGATTTTGTTTTTTTTCAAAGTAAGTACCCGTCGCAAAACGTTTGTAAAAAACTCTTCGGATTACGGACGCAGGTCAGAGATAAATCGACTTAAGAAGGGTGTTGAAAAGTATGCCTATAAATGCTTGAAATAGCGGCATTTCACGTAAAAAAGCTCTTTGTTGAATAATGACGAATAATCAAGAAGTTACGCTGATTGTTTCAACACCCTTTTAAGATATTTATTTTTTTTTCAAAAGGCGGCAGTGCTAAAATTATGGCAAAGAAGGTAAGCCAAGCCTCTTAAGATATTCGTTATGTTTTTTATCGGTACGAGTTATTTGATGCTCTAAATCAATGAGCTTCATATTGACTTCATCAAGTTCAATCGTATCCTCTCCAAAATCCAGGGTAGCAGGAATATTTTTAGACAGAATCGGATGAGGTATGCTGAGATCGAAATAAGATGGTCAGGTAAAAAGTTTAGCCGTAAATTGAAGCAAATTTTCCAAAAGGCTGT
>CBDTVG010000192.1:0-4770 GCA_965363745.1 uncultured Candidatus Electrothrix sp.
TGTTGCATTTTCTCATAACTCATGAGCTTAATCACAAGCCTTGTCGCTCTGTCTCCAAAAACGACTACCGCATCAATATAATCTTTTTGGTTGCGGTTTACTGCCAGCGCAACCTCTTCGATTTAAAGAATCAAATTCGAAAAGCTGTTTACTGGTTGTTCTTTTTAGTCGCTCCGTGATGAACATCGTCAGTCACAAGCAACAAGCAACAAGCAACGAGGAACGAATATACTGAAAATTTGAGCGTACGTCAAGGAAAGAATTTTTGGCTGGGGGCTTTTGGGGTGAATTTATTTCAACTATCTTGAATAGAGCAATGTTTTATTTTCTGATTGCTTTGTATTCCCTTTCTATCGTAACATGACAGCCTTTATATATAATGAGACTGCGCTCCGCTTTCTATCAAATTGAACGAAGTGACTTGTATGCAAAACCTATTGCGCCATATACCGAGTGTTGATGATTGTTTGCTTGCGATCCTGCAAGATGATGAATTTGAAGTAATTCCGGCAGGTCTGCTTAAAAAGGCTATTCGTTCGGTGCTTGAGCGGCAAAGGCGGCTGATCCTCGCAGGTGAGGAAATCACGGCGGATTCTTTAGCCTTGCCAATGCTGATCAAGAGTATGAAGCAACAGATCATTGCCTTGCATAAACCAGTATTTCGCAGGGTGATCAATGGAACTGGCGTTATTATTCATACGAATCTTGGCCGCTCGCTTCTGCCGGAGGATACGCTGCACATGCTATCCGGGATAGCTGGCAATTATTCCAACCTTGAATTTGATCTCGCCACAGGGCGACGGGGAAGTCGATATTCGTTGGTTGAAGAGTTGCTTTGTGAACTCACTGGGGCTGAGTCCGCCCTGGTTGTGAATAATAATGCGGCTGCTGTTCTTGTTGTTCTTGATACGCTCGCTAAAGGAAAGGAGGTAATTGTTTCCCGTGGCCAGCTTGTCGAGATCGGTGGTTCTTTTCGTATTCCTGATGTGATGGCTCGCAGTGGTGCCCAGTTGGTTGAGGTTGGGGCGACGAACAGGACGCACCTTAAGGATTATAAAGATGCTGTGTCTCCTGAAACCGGTTTACTGCTCAAAGTCCATACCAGTAATTATCGTATTATTGGTTTTACCAGCGAAGTGAGCAATAAAGATCTTGTTCGCTTGGGTCAGGACCATGCTCTGCCGGTTATGGAGGATCTCGGTTCCGGTTGTTTTGTTGACCTGAGCCCCTTCGGCCTGCAAAAGGAACCTACTGTTCAGGAGGTGGTGGCTTCTGGGATTGATGTGGTTACCTTCAGCGGGGATAAACTGCTCGGCGGCCCACAGGCTGGAATTATTCTCGGCAGCAAGGATATTATAGGTCGGATTAAAAAAAATCCAATGAATCGAGCTCTGCGTATTGATAAATTTACCCTGTCCGCGCTTGAGTCCATCCTCCGGCTGTATCGAGATCCTCACACTGTATTTCAGCAAGTCCCGACGCTGAATATGATTTCCACACCCATTGAAGTGGTTCGGCAACGGGCTGAACAACTTGTTGCTCTGTTGGAAAAAAGTATCAGCGGTTTGTGCGCGATGCACATTGCCGAGGTGATGTCTAGGGTCGGTGGCGGCGCAATGCCGGAGCAAAACTTGCTAAGTAGCGGCGTAACCTTGCAACCGGTGTCTATGAGCCTCAGCCGCCTTGAAAAAGAACTGCGCGTCCTTGAGGTGCCTCTTATCGGTCGGATTGAAGATGACCGCTTGATTATTGACATGCGGACTGTCAGGGAGGATGAATTGCACCTTATTGACAAGGGGTTGCGTCAGGCCTTGGCGGTCAGGGTGTAAAGAGGGCAAGGGGCTATTGATGCTGAATAATGCGGTCAGGGCACAGAGGTCGGATTAAGCCTTTGTGACCAGGCGGTCGCTGCGGACAGCACTGACGCATCACATTTGTACAGGCGTGGTGCCGCTCTGTATCCATCTTAAACGCTTTTCTGAAGCATTAGATGATGTCAGGTCGTCGTTAAAGATACAAAGAAACAATGAACAGGCACTGCTTCTTCGTGGTATACTGTATGAAGAACTTGGTTCCGTGCGTCGGGCAAGGCGGAGCTTTCAGCGGGTGATTAATATAACGACCGCTTCGGAAAATCGGAAAAAGGAAGCGTCAGCCGGATTGAAGAGAATCGCCGCCCGGACGTAGAAATTTTTTCTCTTTGGAGGTGAAATATGACTTCACAATTTATACAGCAGAACAGGCGTAAATGTCAATATTCACTGAATAGTATGGACAGCGGTGATACCTGGAGGATGTTCAGGATCATGGCTGAATTTGTTGAGGGGTTTGACACAATGTCCAGCATGACTGTGCCTGCCGTCACTATTTTTGGAGCAGCCAGAGTCGCTGACCATCATCCTGATTATGCAATTGCCCGTGAAATCTCCAAACAGCTGGCGGAGAACGGATATGGGGTTATCACGGGCGGCGGTCCTGGAATAATGGAGGCAGCCAACCGGGGAGCGGCTGATGCGGATGGGGTTTCTATCGGGCTTAACATTGACTTACCATTTGAGCAAAAACAGAATCCCTATGTGAATATTCCTCTCTTCTTTCGTCATTTTTTTGTACGTAAAGTAATGTTTATGAAGTATTCTATGGCCTTTATTTGTTTGCCTGGAGGTTTTGGCACCTTGGATGAACTTTTTGAGTCGTTGACCCTGATTCAGACCAAAAAGATTAAGCCGTTTCCAATTATTTTGGTCGGTTCTTCTTTTTGGAGCGGTCTGGTTGATTGGCTCCGGGAGCAGCTCATCGGCAATGGCAAGATCGATGCAACGGATCTGATGCTTTTTGAAGTGCTGGACGATGTCGATGAGGTGGTCAGTTATATTCGTAAAACCGTTGTGCTTTGAAGTAAAATCGTATGACTCCAGATCGGTTATCGAGTCAAGAGCGATAAGTTCTTTTTCAGGGTCAAAAACGGGTTGAATGGGGTTGAATGCTTTATTTTCAGGCTCGATCAGACTATGATTTCCGGGCTTGAAACGTATATGTTTCAATAAGTTAAATAGATATCGCTTTTTAGCGTATCATTGTCAATTGCTAAAAAAGGAGAGAGGGGAATGGCACAGATTGATGCTTTTTTTAAACTGATGCATGATCAGGGGGCGTCTGACCTCCATATGGTTTCGGGTCAGCAGCCGATCCTGCGAATCCGTGGCGACATTGAGCGGGTCAAGTATAAGATCATGGAGAACGATGACCTCAAGACCATGCTCTATGAAATCTGTCCCGAACCGAAGATCAAGATTTTTGAAGAGACAGGAGATATTGATTTTGGTTATTCTATCCCTGGACTCGCCCGTTACCGAGCCAATTTTTTCATGCAGAAATACGGTATCGCCGCTGTTTTTCGAGAAATTCCCAGTGATATTCTCTCCTGCGAGCAGTTGGGCCTGCCCAAGGTCATCACCAAGCTGGCCACCCTGCCCAAGGGGATGGTTCTGGTCACCGGCCCGACTGGTTCCGGTAAATCAACCACGCTGGCTGCAATTATAGATGAGATCAACAACACGAGAAGTGATCATATCCTGACCGTTGAAGATCCTATAGAGTTTGTTCATAAAAGTAAGAAGTGTATTATCAATCACCGGGAGGTTGGCACCCATACGGAAAGTTTTTCTTCGGCGTTGCGCGGTGCCCTGCGTGAAGATCCTGATGTCATTTTGGTCGGTGAGATGCGCGACTTGGAAACCATTTCTTTGGCTATGGAAGCAGCCATGACCGGTCATGTGGTATTCGGTACGCTCCATACTATGAATGCAATGAAGACAGTTGATCGTATTATTGAAATTTTTCCGGCGGATCAGCAGGGGCAGGTGCGTTCCACGCTTGCCGATGCGCTCAAGGCGGTTATCTCGCAGATGTTGTTTAAACGCATTGATAAAAAAGGCAGGGTTGCGGCTCAGGAGATTTTGATCTGTACTCCGGCGGTGCGCAACCTGATCCGTGAGGCGAAAACCTATCAGATACCTTCAGCCATGCAAACCGGTAAGAAATATGGCATGGCTAATCTTGACGATACGATTGAGGACTTGTTAAAGAAAAGACAAATAAGTCCTGATGATGCGTACATGAACTGCATCGAAAAAAAGAGGTTCATAAAATATCTTAAGACACCGCCTTCAGATTTTATGGATGCTTGATTTTTTGGCTCTTCAGGAATTCCAGTGGTTTATCGGATTACCAGAGAGCCAAAAGGACTTAACGGATAATCGCTAAGCCTTTAATATCTTTATAATTATTCCAAGGAGAACAGAACCCCTGTTTATGACGTGAGAGGCCGTGAAAAACGACCGACTGAGAGTCGGGTTTAGACGGTTTACCATAGGCAGAAGGCCTTCCAATAGGGGTTTCGCCATTTTTCGCCGCTCAAAGCCATCGTCCTCTTGGGAACGAAAAAAACGGCATGGATTTTGCGTAACGAGAAATTTTTTCAGGAGAGAATTCGGAATTCGAACCTGCAATCCCTGTCAATACGCCTTCCTTTTTTGCCCTGTGATACCTACGTGTGTACATTTTTTCCTTATAATTGCTTTTATTGTTTACTTTTTAAATTACGAATGGTTGAATTTTTCATTTAAGCTATTCAGCACCAAAGGTGCATTGGTTCGCGCTGCTCGTCGAAATGCACCTAATTAAAATTTCATAGTGTAAATTTAGATCCGACCCCTTATTTCTACTTTGTCACATTAGCCAGCAGCCCGTAAAAGGTCTTCTGCATGT
>CBDTVG010000193.1:0-4766 GCA_965363745.1 uncultured Candidatus Electrothrix sp.
CTGTTCTATATGTACTGGAACTGCGATATTGGAGAAGAAGAATATGCTGAGACCGACTAAACATTCCCATCCTGACCGTACAGTGATCAACGTTTCCTTATTATTGCTGACACATCTTAAAAAATACCGAGTTGAGGATTACGATAAATTGCGCAAGTATGTCCGAAAACTCATTATTGGCGGTGATATTTTATTGTTACCTGCATTGAATTTTCTTTATCTGCTAGGGCTGATTGAATATCGTCCAAAAAATGATGCCGTAGAATATATCGGGCCTGATGAAGCTGTCTAAACTTTATTCCAATAAACCTGATTTTTTTCAGGAAATCATATTTAAATCCGGCCTGAATGTTGTCCTAGCCGAAATACGCCTGCCCGAGAACAGGAACAAGGATACGCACAATCTTGGCAAAACTACGCTTGGGCATTTGCTTAATTTTGTTCTTCTTGCTAAGCGAAGTCCAAATTTTTTCTTGTTCAAGCACTCTGATCGGTTTAGAGAATTTGTGTTTTTTCTTGAAATTGAATTGCTCGATGGTTCCTATATAACTATTCGGCGCAGCGTAGAAAAAGCAAGTAAAGTCAGTTTCAGAAAGCATGAGGATGACAAACAGAATTTCGTTGACTTGTCGGAGAGTGCCTGGGCGCATAGGGATGTATCTTTTAAAAGATCCCTTAATATACTGGATGGTTTGCTCGACTTACATGTATTGAAGCCTTGGTCATTTCGCAAAGGAATAGGGTATCAGCTACGCTCCCAGGAGGATTATCGTGATGTATTCCAGTTGCGTAAATTCGCTGGTAATCACTCTGACTGGAAACCTTTCCTCGCCCATCTTTTAGGATTTAATGGTGGCTTATTAGAGGCTTCTTATCGGAAAGAAACAGAAATAAAAGAAAAAACGGCAGAGACAGGGACAATCCAGAAGGAATTTGGTGGCTCGCTTGAAGACATCAGCAAGATTGAAGGAATGCTGCTGCTCAAACAAAAAGAAATAGAAAAAAAACAGAACTTACTTGATTCTTTCGACTTTAGGTCACAAGATAAAGAGCATACTAAACGGTTGGTTGATCAAATTGATGAGCGCATTTCGACTCTTAATGCAGAACGCTATTCGTTGCACAAGAGTAGTAAGAAAATTCGGCATTCTTTAGAAGAAGAGCAAATACTGTTTGATCCAGATGATGCACAACGTCTCTTCAAAGAGGCCGGTGTGCTTTTTGCAGGCCAGATAAAAAAAGATTTTCAGCAGTTGATCAGATTCAACCGTGCCATCACCGATGAGCGTCATGTGTATCTTCAGGAGGAATTGAGAGAAATTGAAGATAGGCTGAAAGAGGTCAATCCTGAACGTAATACGCTGGGAAAGCAGCGCTCAGAAACACTTTCTTTCCTCAGTGAAACAGATGTGTTCAACAAATACAAGAAAGTTTCTGGCAAGCTTGTAACCCTTAAAGTTGATCTTACCTCATTGGAACGTCAACGTAACGCCTTACGTCGTTTGCAAGACTTACGTACAGATTTACGATTATTGCAAGAAGAGCTTGGGCACTTACAGGCTGATATTGAGCCTGACGTTGAGCAACAAAATTCAGACCCAAGCTGCCTGTTTTCTTCAATTCGGCTTTTTTTTAGCGAAATTATTGAAGAGGTCATTGATCGTAAGGCACTTTTAAGTGCATCGCTTAACAGCGTAGGGCACTTGGAGTTCAAAGCTGAAATTTTGGATGAATCCGGCAATACCACCAGTGCGGGTATGGGGAATACCTATCGAAAATTGTTATGTATGGCTTTTGATCTAGCTGTGTTACGTGCCCTTCTTGACAAAAAATTTCCGCGATTTGTTTATCATGATGGTGTATTTGAATCCCTTGATGACCGTAAAAAGGAGAACCTGCTTAACGTTATTCGCCGATATTCCGATCTTGGTATACAGACTATTATCACTCTGATCGATTCAGATCTTCCCCCGAAACCCGACGGAAACGAAGAAGTGTTTGACGACCAAGAAATTATTCTGACCTTACATGATGAAAATGAACAGGGGCGGCTCTTTAAAATGCCGAGCTGGTAATTCGCTGGACGGCCACAGTTTGCTCGGCAACCATTCAACAGCCCACCAACAGCACCTTCCGTCAACTCATGGGCAACAGCCTGCTCTATCGGGTGCCGCCTTTTCAACGGGATTATGACACTTTTTAGACAGCATCTAAAACTGAAATTTTGAGAATGTGAAGCAACTTGTTATTCTTGCTATCTTCTCAGATTGTAACATTTGTCCCGACATATAAATGGCCCAAAAAGTATCTTCGTTCGAACGATTTACTCCTCCTTTTTACAAAATGCAATAAGCTGATCAAGTTTTTCCAAGGCTGCGCCGGAGGCGATGATTCCCCGCGCCAGCTCAACTCCGGCCCGCAGATCATCGCTTTTCCCAGCGGCCAGCAGAGCGGCGCCGGCATTAAGCAGCACCATGTCAAGCCGGGCTCCGGGTGTATTGCCGAGCACCTCCCGAACCAAGGCCGCTGATTCTTCGGCGGTGGCACCGCCCAAAATATCTTTAAGATCAGCCCGCTTCAGCCCCACGTCTTCCGGTTCAACCGTGTAGTTCTCCACCTTGCCGTCATGCGCATCAGCCACATGGGAGGTGCCGGTGACCGTCATTTCGTCCATATTGCCCTCGCCCCAGACCACCAAGGTTCTTTTCATCCCCAGCCTGAGCAGCACTTCGGCGACGGGCTCGGTCAATTCTTGAGAAAAAACACCGGTGAGCTGCACGTTGGCTCCTGCCGGATTGGTCATAGGGCCGAGAATGTTAAAGACCGTTCGGATACCCATTTCACGGCGCGGGCCGATGGCGTATTTCATAGCTCCGTGCAACATAGGGGCGAACAGGAAGCCTATATCCACGGTGCGCACGCATTCCGCCACCCGTTCCGGGGACATGGAAAGATCCACGCCCAGAGCTTCAAGCACATCCGCGCTGCCGCAGGATGAAGAAATCGCTCGGTTGCCGTGTTTAGCCACCGGAATACCGGCCCCGGCTACGACAAAGGCGGTTGTTGTGGAGACATTAAAGGTGCCGGACCCGTCGCCGCCCGTACCTACGATATCCATGAGCGTTTCTCCGGCAGCGGTGTCCACGCCGGTGTCCACAAAAGTGGCCTTCTCCCGCATAACCCGCACCGCGCCCGCGATTTCGTCAATGGTCTCACCCTTCATGCGCAGAGCCGTAATAAAGGAACCGATCTGAGCATCGGTGGCTTCGCCGTTCATTATTTCTCGCATGACAGCGGTCATCTGTTGCTCGTCAAGATCCTGGCCGGTTACCGCTAAGGCGATTGCTTTTTTTATCATGTCTGAATTTCCTCAGAATGGTTGTTAATAGGAGAGTTGGGAAAAAAATAGTCGGATCACAGTTTTTAGTTAATATCTCCATCAGGTACAGGCCGTCCAAAATGCTCATACACCGCCGCGGTGGCCATTCGCCCCCGTGGAGTGCGCATCAAAAAACCAGACTGGATCAAAAAGGGTTCGTAGACATCCTCAAGGGTGTTTTTTTCTTCGCAGACCGAAGTTGCCAAAGTATCCAGCCCAATGGGCCCGCCCTGAAACTTATCAATCAGGGTGAGCAGGATGCGCCGATCCATTTCATCCAAACCGAAACGATCCACAGCCAGCATATCCAAGGCCTCGTCCGCTACGTCTCGTGTAATCACGGCGTGTCCCCCGACCTCGGAGAAATCTCGCACCCGCCGTAGCAGGCGATTGGCGATCCTCGGGGTGCCCCGTGAACGACGACCAAGCTCCAGTGCACCGGCATCATCAATACCAATACCAAACACCTTGGCCGAACGCTGGACAATAGTCACCAGTTCTTCCGGGCTGTAAAATTCAAGCCGCAAAAGCACCCCGAAGCGATCACGCAGAGGCGGAGTCAGCAGCCCGGTGCGGGTGGTGGCTCCCACCAGAGTGAAAGGCGGCAGGTCAATCTTGACCGAACGGGCACCCGGCCCTTGGCCAATGATCAAGTCCAGCTGATAATCCTCCATAGCCGGATAAAGAATCTCCTCCACCGCATGATTCAGGCGATGGATTTCGTCAATGAACAACACATCCCCGGCCTGAAGACTAGTCAGGATGGCGGCGAGATCCCCAGATCGTTCAATCACCGGGCCGGAGGTCACCTTGATGCCTGCACCCATTTCGTTGGCGATAATATAGGCCAAGGTGGTCTTGCCCAGACCGGGAAAGCCGTGGAACAGCACATGATCCAGAGACTCATTGCGGTTACGGGCGGCTTCAATAAAAATCCGCAGACTCTTTTTCACCAGCTCCTGGCCGATATACTCGTCCAAGATCTGTGGTCGTAAATTCGTATCCGGCTGGACATCATCAACCTGCTTCTCCCCTTCCACGATCCTCTTGCCGCTGAGGTCTTCCTCAAAATTCACGCCATACTCCTCAAGGCATTACGGATAAGTTCATCTACTTTCATATCAGCTGCTCCATCCGGGTCTACCTGCTGAACAGAGCGCAAGGCCTGCCAAGCTGTTTCCTGAGTATAGCCAAGATTCACTAAGGCTGAAGCCGCATCCTGCATGGCAAAGCCTTCGCTGCGGGGCGGAGCACTGCCCTTGCTCGACGTGGCTTGGGACGATTCCAGAGCAAAACTCCCCACCTTGTCGGCCAGCTCCATGCAAAGCCGCTGGGCTGTCTTTTTGCCCACCCCGGACAGAGAAGTCAAACGAGTCATGTCCTTCAG
>CBDTVG010000194.1:0-4741 GCA_965363745.1 uncultured Candidatus Electrothrix sp.
TTCCGTAATTTATATTTGACAGCCGATGCCAGCAAGTCCAATCGTTCACTGACGCTGGTTTCCGCTTGTCCGGCAAGCTCAGTTCGCACCTGATCCAGTTCATCCCTGAGTTCCAGCAACCGCTCTGTTCCGGCGGCAACCATATTCCTGTATTGTTCAGGCAGAGCGGCCAGCATATATGTCCTGATCACTTCTATATCCTGATGTCTCCCGGCTATTGCGGCTTCGCATAGGGTATTGCCGTCATGGATTCGATAATAGAGCAGCTTGGCATCATCCACATATCTTACTTGGTCAGGAAAGGCCAGCATCATACGAAAGATATAATCATAATCATGCAGGTAACGCAGGGAACAAAATTTTCCCACCCGCTGAACAGCCTCGGCGGTCATGAACAGGTTGGAGGTAGTCACCATGAAATTTCCTTTGAGAAAGGCAGTGTACAGCCCACCGCATTCAAAATACCAATTTCTGTTTTTTTGATGCCAGATATTCCATCCGAACTTCGGATCTGTGAATTCCTCACCCGTATCTGAAATTGGAATGACATCGGTGAACAGGCAGGCCGCATCAGTTTTTTGCTGCACGGCTATCAACTTTTCCAGGCGGTCAGGGGTGTAGATATCGTCTGAATTCAGGATGGAGATATACTCGCCTTTCGCCAGCCCTAGGCCTCGGTTGATGGTGTTAAAGGCATCTTGATTTTCCTGATGATAATAGGATAGACGGGGATCGGTATAGGCTTGGATCACCTCAGCGGTTCTATCGGTTGAGCCGTCATCAATCACAATCAGTTCCAGGTTTTCCCAAGTTTGGTTGAGGACGGAATCTATGGCCGGGCCGATAAAGCGTTCGTGGTTATAGGCGGGGATGACGACAGAGACCAGGGTGTTTTTTTTCATGAGGCTTTTTGTACTGATTTTTTTAAGAGATCATAGGTCAATTTGACACCCTCTTCTTCTCTTCAATAACTTTTTGGTAAATATCAATATATTGAGCTGCGACAATATTTGGTGCCCACAGCTTCAGAGCTCGCTTACGTGCTGTGGCAGCTAATTTATCATACCTTTCTTTATTATTCAGCACCCACTGTATACCATGAGCTAACTCACTTGTATCAAAAGGGCTTGCGAGATAACCACTTGCCTTGTGTGCTACAACATCAGGTAATCCTCCGGTATTAAATGCAACCACTGGACACCCACAAGTCTGTGCCTCGGTTCCGATCTGAGGCAGGTTGTCCATCCTTGAAGGCACAACTAATACATCAGCAGCATTATAAAGTAATGCCAAGGTATATTCATCATTGAGATGTCCCATCCAGTGTAGAGGTAAGTTGATATCGGGAGAATTTTTCGGCTTGCTTTCGCCAAAAATAACACAAGAACAATTTTGCGGTTTTGATGCGACTATTTTTTGCAAGGCCGCTGTCAGCAGATCAAATCCTTTTCTTTGATCACTTCCTCCTTTGAGCGCACCAAACAGTATTAATTGAGTGTCTTGGGGTAAATTCAGGACATTTCTCGCATATGCCTTGTCCAGTGGTTTAAACGTATCTATGTCAAGGCAATTTGGAATAATATGAACGGGCCAATTATGCATAAGAGCACTTTGAGATGCGCAATCCGCAAGCCAGTTGCTTGGTGTTACAATATGTAAGGGGTGCCGCCAATGTTTCTTTTTTCGATGCCATGTCCAACGGTCAATATCAATTCCTTTGTCACTTTTCGGTCGATTTTTTTTTGTATATCCAGTTCGCCAGCGAGCGGTATCGTTATCTGCGGCGTAATGCTCGGCTCCGCAAAACGCCCACATATCGTGCAGTGTCCAAACTACGGGTTGAGTAATACGACCGATAATTGATATCGTCGGAAATTCACCAAGCCAGTGAAGATTTATAACATCTGATTGGCTAATTTTTTTAAAAAAACTAGAGGATTGAAAAGGAATCCCGGAGGAAGGGGTATGCTGTGCGGTATTTTCTGTATGTTGTAACCGGACATATTGTTTACCTATAAAAGGTTGAGCCAGTGATATTAATTCGCTTATGAAGGTTTCCGGCCCTGAAACCGATATATCATCGGAAATTTTCTTTTGAACCAGCAGGTTGGAAGAGTGGCTGCTCATCTGTAACGCATGATGTAAACGAAAGGCCGCCCGATCGGCTCCACCGAATAAATCTGAACGACTAACGTGTTGTATTATCATGATTTTTTAAATACAGCAGTAACTGTATGTCCTTTTGGGAGTAATATTTGCTTGTCAAATAAGATCCTGAAACACAGCATGAGCCTTTAAATTTACTTACGGTTAAGTTAAATCGCTAGTTATCCGTTTTCAAAAAACGTAATCTATTCCGGTGGGCAGTATACCTGCCCGAAAAAACAAGGGAACGTTAGGTATCTTGATGATTGGACTTTTTTTAAAAAATGCTTCTGCGTTCATGTATTGAGACAGTCGCAAAATACACGTTCATAGGCAGTGATGCATTTTTTCATATCAAACTTTGCATAAGCCGCCTTAGAATATCCAGAATGTTTTTTTAAGAGATTTGGATCAACGATGTAGTTGATTATTGCATCCTTAAGTTCATTAACATCCGGCATGCCATCCTCATCAAAACCGATCAATTGACCGGCTAATCCTCCTCCAGCATCAATCATGATTGGAATATCCCCTATACTTGTAGCTATAACAGGTTTGCCGCAACTTAAAAATTCGACAATGCAGTTGGGTAAACTTTCACTCGAAAAATAAGTAGGGAGAAGACCTACGTCAAATGACAGAATCCAATCAAGAGAGAGGTGTGTATAGCCGACAAAATGAATAAACGGCCAATCATATTTTTTGGCGATATTTTTTTGGTAATTACTTGTTCCCAATAAAAAAAGATGAATATTTCGCCCGGTTTCCTCTCTGGCTCTTTGGGTGGCGATAATAGCTAACTCCCACCCCTTTTCTGGAATTGCGCGTGATACGATACCGAGTTTAAAATCATCATTTGCAACTCCCCATGGAGTCAAGTCGATTTTTTTGTTTATTATCTTGGCAAATCCGTTGTAAATTTTAAGAGTTTTAGAACGAAGCTCTTCATTGTTAACGTGTTTGAAAAACTCTAAATTTTTGTCAGAAATAAATATAATTTTACATGCTTTTGATAAGGCTTCACAGCTTTCTTTTCTAAAATTTGGATAATTACTCGTATTTTGAATACATGCTTCGTAACATCCATGCATAGTAATTACCCACGGAATATTCAAGCTAAGATCTAAGTGCCTAGATACAAAAGAGTCGGCCCACCAAGTATGCGTGTTCAATATATCAATCTGGTAGTTAACGAGCAGGCGATTAAAAAATTTTTCCTCTTGCCTTTCCCTCAATCGTTGCAGCGTGCCGCCCAAAAAAAAATTATCAAAAAAATTAAATATTTTTTTGAGTAATCGCCATTTAAGAAAATGGATAAGCCATCGATGAGGTAAATTAATTTCAATGACATTTTTTGGAATTTTGGGTGGTGATGCGTCTTGCCATTCTGGTTTGGCCGCAATCACAAAAACATCGTGTTGCCCAGCAAGAGTCTCAGCAAGTCGAAGGGCAAAAATTTGCCCTCCACCAACCTTTCTGTCTGGAATTACAATCAGAATCCGCATTATTTTATCAGGATAGTTTTTCATAAATTTTCCTGATCTGACTTGCAATCAGCTGCCAATCGAATTTTTCTACAGCAGATTTTCGGGCGGCATGCGCCATTGTTTTTTGCAAATTTGGGTTATAGGTAATATCCAAAATTGCTGCAACCATTGCATCTGCATCTTTAGTCGGACAGACAAAGGCATATGATTTTTCAGTGTAGTCTGCAATGCCGCTGGTTGAATTTGTCACAATAGGCACGCCGCAAGCCATAGCTTCAAGAATAGCATTGTTCGCCGTAGAATCCTTCAAAGGCAAGAACAAAAGCGATGCATTTCTATAGAGATCTAATAAATTAGCGTCGTTAATATTTTTATGCCGTGAAACTTGAGGGTGATCCTCAAATTCGATAAGTCGTTTTTCAATATCGCAAGCAGTTTTGCTCAAATCTGGTACGACCAGATCAAAAAAAATATCATTATTTTTCCCGACAAGCTCCTCTATAACAGCAAAAAGAGTCTTGAAATCTCTCAGCCACTGGCCCACAAAAAGGCATCGTTTGCGAGTGGAGTTTAATTTCTCTTCTAATTGAAGAGCATTTGGCGGGCTGAAAAATTCAGTGTCTACTCCATGAGGGACAAAGTGCAATTTATCCTTTCCAAGTATCTTTCCAAAATTCTCTTTCTCCACATTACTAAGGACAATAAGCGCATCTGTTGAGTGAAATTTTTTCTGTATATTTAAACGATTGCCCTTCCACCATGAAAAAGGTTGGTGTACTGTCACAACAAGTTTTTTTCTACATTTGACAATAGGAATCGCATATATCCCTAAATTGTTTTCTCCGTAAAGAATATGAATAATGTTGGAAGAGCCAAAACTTTTTAAGCAAGCTTCTAATTCTGCCCAAAAATTGGGCGGCCTGTAGAATGGTGTTGCATTAGGCAATATTTTCAAGACAAAATTTGTTGTTTTTGATTTTATAATTTTTTTATATAATTGGTCATCAAGCCATATGCTATGATAAGAAGATCCTTCAGCTTGCAAAGCGGAACATAGTAAATCATAGCCACTATGTTGGCCCATATGTGAAAAAGTTTCGCGAATGAGC
>CBDTVG010000195.1:0-4698 GCA_965363745.1 uncultured Candidatus Electrothrix sp.
GTCAGCTTCAGGTCGATTTCTTGGCAGAGATCATCCAATTTATAAGAACGACGACCAGGTTCAAGCAGCCAAGCAGCGAGCATGGTGTCGTAGAGCGGCCCGACCAGTTGGATGCCGCCGTTCTGGGGGGCCGCCAGAATGGCATAGTCATATTTGAGATTATGGCCAATCTTGGCAAGGCCGGGATCAAGTAACAAAGGGCCAAGGAGATCAACGATGTCCTGTAGTACCAACTGATCAGGCAGCAACTCGCCCTGTTCATCACGATGGCCGCAAGGCAGATACCATGCCTGCTCCGTATTCACGCACAGGGAAATTCCGACCAGTTGCGCCTCCAATGGATCAAGTGAGGTGGTCTCAGTATCGACGACAAGCTGATCCGCCGCCCGCAGTTGTTCCACCAGCCGCTCCAGCTCCTCCCGTTGCAGAACAAGAGTAAAACCATCCGTCGTGACCTTTGCCGCCGGGACATCGGATTTAAGCAGAGTGAAGAATTCCATCTCGGTCAGCAGTTCTCGCAGGGCATCAGGGTCGGGCTCGCTCACCCGATACTTCTGCAAATCCGCCTCAACCTCCGCCTTATCCTGTAGACGAACCAGATCACGGGAGAGAAAGGCCTTGTCCCGGTGCTCGATCAGCCGCTCTTTCATCTTGGATTTTTTCAGCCCCTCAACCTCCGCATACAGCCCTTCCAGCGTGCTATATTCCTTGAGCAATTTTTGGGCTGTTTTCGGCCCAACCCCTGGAACACCGCTGATATTATCCGACGCATCTCCGGTGAGCGACAGATAATCAAGCAACTGTACCGGGCTGAGGCCATATTTTTCTTCAACAGCGGCCACATCCATGAGCCTTTCGTTCATAGGATCCCACATGGTGATATCTTCGGAGACCAGTTGCAGGAGATCCTTGTCCCCGGAAACCACCACCACCTTGCAGCCCTGTTCCACCAACAGGCGGGCTGCGGAGGCGATCAAATCATCCGCTTCCAGGTCATCAGCGGACATGCTCAGAAGATTATAAGCCGAGACCATCTTGTGGATATAGGGAATCTGAGGAACCAGATCTTCAGGCATGGGAGGACGGTTGGCCTTGTAGTCAGCAGAAATTCGATGACGAAACACCGGTCCCTTGGTGTCAAAGACGACAGCAAGGTATTCAGGCTGTTTTTCCCGCAAAAGTCGGCGAAGAATGGTGGTGAAACCATAGACTGCGTGGGTTGGGAGACCGCTGTTGTTGCTCAGGGGCCTGATTGCGTGGTAGGCACGGTAGATGTATGCGCTGCCGTCAATCAGGTAGACTTCTTTTTTTTGGGGCGAAGCGAACAACTCAGTTTGTTGGCACATGATGTGAAAAGGTCTGTTAATGTTTTTTGGGCATCTGCAAATGCGCCTTCCGCATCAAGCCAAGTAAATCGCCTGGGGTAAGCCCTATAAAATATTTATATTTCTTTGAGCGATAAAGCTGATGCATCACCTTGCCGTTAGGATAAACAGCAAATGTTCTCGGCACATACCTGCCGTCAAAGGTATAATTTCGACTTAACTTGGAATTTTTACCAGTATTAACAAGAATCATAACAAAGGAGGAGGAAGCATCAATGACCCTCTTTTCATAAAAGACCTTTTTATACTTTTTGCAGGTCGAACAGGAGTCGGAATAAAATACAATAATCGCTGGCTTTTTTTCTTTTCTCGCTTTCGCCATCCCCTCTTTATATTTATTCCATTGAATAGATTTGCTGTTCCATTTTATTGAATTTACTGTATTTCTTCTCGCAAAACAACCACCATTTATCACTAATACCAACAAAAAAGAGATAAACAGGATTGCCAGCTTGGATACATCAGGGTGCTCACTCATTGCTTGTTTTCCTTATGGATCAATCCGCTTTTGGCTGTCACCGACAGGCTCAACTTAATAAAATTTTCAAAAAAGATTCATCTGCGCAATTTTACCAATCGCGCAACAACGCAACAACCCTTCACCGACCATCAGAGCATTTTCCAATTAAACAAAGGTGCTCCCAATCCACCTAAACCATTCGGCAACCTGCACCAGTGGGCATTGGGCTCATATAATAATGTTCCCTGAAGAAACAAAAAACTGTCAGGCTCCATAGAGGTGAATTTAAGTGCCAACCCCTTGGTGTCAACTCTGACAACGGAACAAACAGCACCAATCTTGGCATCGGGATCAATATCCGAAGCAATCAAGGTCATTGTGCAGGTATCACCCACCTCCTGCTGAAAGCCTCCTTGAATATACATTCCGCCAAGACTGAAATTGCTTACGGAATGCTCATACTTTTTTTTACCAAAATCAAGAATTACAGCCCGCTGAATATTGATTCGGGTAAATTGACGCCTGTTATACTTCATATTTGTCACCTTTACGAAAATAAGGCACCATGCCGCTGGAAGCTGACAGGCGGAGACAATATAGAACTGAACAACTTTACCTGCTAAATATTATAAAAACTTTCTATCAGTTAGTAAACTGCTTTCAGAATTTTATGCGATTTGAGGCGAAAACGATAATTCGGAACGGAGAGGGAGGGAGAAAAAACAAGGCGAACAGTACGGAAACCTGAGATTCCACGCACCGCAATGTTACCTGTTTCACATGACTTCTTAAATTACTTCTTAATTTTATCCGTCAGCATCGCCACCTGTTGCTTAACATCGGTTTTTTTTACAATATCACGATTGATAACCTTAATGGCGTACATGACTGTGGAATGATCCCGGTTATAGAGATTGCCGATACCGGCCAAGGATTCTTCAGTGTATTTTCTGGTCAGATACATGGCTATCTGACGGGGAAAGGAAACGACCTTCTTGCGTGAACGTGAGGTTAACTCTTCAACTGAGACCCTGTACTGGTTACTGATAACCTCCCGAATAAGCTCGCCGTTCAGCAATTTATTTCGCTCAACAGCCCCGGAACCCTCAAAAATTTGACGTAACATATCCATATCAGGAGGCACATTATGCATACTCGCCTTAGCCCTGATTCCGAGAATGGTGCTTTCAATCCGACGAATATCACCTTCCAGCTTATCGGCCAAAAAATGGACATGATCCTCTGAAAGATTCAGATTGCTGACAGCCGCTTTGTGCCGGATAATAGAGGCCCTAGTTTTGTATTCAGGGGCCTGAATATCCGTGATCAAACCAGAAGTCATCCGGGAACGGAAGTCCTCGTCCAGTCCGCTAATATCGCAGGGCGCAACAGCCGAGGTCAAAATAACCCGTTTGCCCGCTCTGATTAGGTAGTCTAAAATATTGTTCAGCTCTTCTTGGGTCTTGGTCTTGCCAGCCAAAGTGTGCACGTCTTCAATCAGCAGAAGATCACAGGCCTGTATAAATTTTTTGGAAAATTGCTCCATGCTGTTGCCGCGCAGACTTTTTACCATTTCAGCTGAAAATTGCTGGGCGGTCAGGTAATGCATACGGGTGCCTGGCGCACTGTGCATCACCTGATGCACCACCGCTTGGGTCAGGTGGCTTTTGCCGAGGCCGGTGCCGGAGGTCATGAACAGATTGTTGCCAAAGGTAAAATCAGCCGTGGCGATGGCGTTGCAGGCTGAACGCGCCAATATGTTTGATTCCCCGACCATAAATTGATCAAAGGTGTACCCCGGATGCAGAGATCTGACGGTGGATTTGAATTTGTTCATTCCCGGAAGACGCAACTGACCGGAACCGTTATCCTCCTTTTGAGGAATCAGCTGGGGCATCGACACGGTCAAAGAGACAGCCGGGGGTGTATCCGCAATTTTTTCGAGATTCGATTCAATAAGACCTAAGTAACGCTCTTTAACCCAGGCGAGAAAAAAACGATCTGGGCAGGAGATTTCCAAGCTCTTGTCGTTTTCCCGCACACAGGACAAAGGTTTAATCCACAGACTGTATTCGCTTTCAGAAAGCGAGCCGGATAAAGAATTTTTGACAACATCCCACAACATATTTGATCGTATCCAAGTCAGTCGGCTGAATCACGGAAAGCATATACCGAAACGAGCTTCGTAAAAAGTATATTTTTTTGCCGAAACTCGCCTGAATCTTTATAAAAAACAAGAGAACCAAGTAAATAACGTTTCAGTTCGCAACAAGCAGTACCCATTTTTACTTGAAAACCGACTTTGCGGTCAAAAATGATTGAGCCTGATTTACAGACAAACCGCAACACAGAAATATAGAATACCGATTCCCGGATTGAATAGGGATTACAAGCGGCGGGAGTCGGAAACCACCTAAAATCATTATTTTCGTCACCATCTCTCGTATTTCATTTATTAACAATATGTTAAGCTAAATTTTATCAAATTTTAAATTATTTCCACAAAAATAAAAAGTAGCTCATACTCTTTAATCCTGATTATTTCTTTAAAAAACGACATATTCCGCTTACCGATTTTCGGGAAGCAAGAAATCCTTTTTTTAAAGGTGTTAGCGGACGTATAGCTGAAAAAAATAATTCCTAGAAAAACCTGATGTCACTTATATAACAAAGGCCGGGCTATGGTTACGGCCTCAATTTTCGCAGCCCCCGCAGCCTGCAACACCTTGGCGCATTCATGCAAGGTGGACCCGGTGGTGAAGACATCATCAACAAGTAGGATGTGTTTGTCAACAAGCTCATGGGGTTTTCGGACGCTGAACGCCTTTTTCAGATTACTGCGCCGAGCCTTGC
>CBDTVG010000196.1:0-4690 GCA_965363745.1 uncultured Candidatus Electrothrix sp.
AAAAAAGGTGGGTCTGGATAATTCTTTCTTTCCGGCTCGATCAATCTCGGCTATATTAACGTAAGCTGTTTGCGATAGCAAAATATAATGCATTGATGCACAAAAAAGTATACACTGGTAACAGCTACCTGATTTACGACTAATATTTTTTAAGCAAACGTCAAGATTCGTTCAATTCAGCACAGAAAGGAGAACTTGAAAAGATGTCAGTTAAAAAAATTACATTATTTACAACGTGTTTTGCTGCGTCACTGATACTCGCTCAGGCGGCAACGGCGAGAGAATTTGCCGATATCTATACAGATTGCGGACTCGGTGCGGTGATCGCACCCAGAACGCCGGTGGTCGCAGCTATTACCAACGTCACGTTTGATCTTGGTACCACGGCAATATTATCCAATATCTCCTCTCCTGAGACTTGCTCTGGAGGGCAGGCTAGGATGGCCTCCTTTATTCACGATGCATACGAATCTCTGGAAGCCGACTTGGCTGCTGGAGAGGGCGGATATCTTGATTCATTGACAGCACTGGCCGGAGTTGAAGGCGAGAAAAAGGTATCCTTTGTCAAGGGATTGCGCGAAAGTTTCGCCGAATCTGTTGCAGCCGCTGATTATACAGGGCAAACGCGCTTCATAAAGTCCGAGAATCTGTACAATAGCATCCATCGAGAACTGGAAAATCATAGTTGAGTAGCAGCCTATGACAGGTATATGCTGTACGAATCATCGGGCGTATACCTGTTTTTCCTTTTTCCGATCGGCAACGATGCCTCCTACCCCCTTCCTTATGCCGTTCAAGGCTGTGCGGCTCCTCGTCTTCGCTCTATTCTCTCTGTTTTTATTGACATCAGGGCCGGTTTGGGCAGGCCAGTCCATCATTCAGCCGAAACAGGTAAAACTATTGGCCCAATTAGCCCAACATCCGGTTTGGCTTAAACTGCTCCATTTTAATGCCGGTCAGAGCGAAGTATTGAGCAACGATTTTTTTCTGTCCCCCGAAGGCAGGCATAATCCTGAAGCCGAACTGCGGGCCACGATAGATGCCTATTCCAAACCTTGGCCTGCGGATAATGGCGACGCTCATGCCCGTTGTCGCTTCCCGGCCCGATACTTATGGCTTTCCAGCCAGATTCCCCTGCCGGATTATACCCCACAGCCTTCGCAGTGCATAAATCTGAGTAAATGGTCATTACCTGAGCAGGTAAAATCAATCAGCGTGTTTCTGGTCAGCGGCTACCTCGGCAACCCGGCTTCAGTCTTCGGTCATTCTTTATTGAAGTTCAACACGGATAGCAGGGATGATCAGGGGGGCCTGTTTGATCTGACTGTTAATTACGGGGCCTTAGTTCCAAAAGACGAGTCTGCACTACGGTATATTGTCAACGGTATTGCTGGAGGCTATCAGGCCGGTTTTTCAGATCGATATTTCTACACACAGGATTTGGTGTATTCTAGGAAGGAATTCCGCGATATCTGGGATTATGAACTGCACCTGTCCGATGAGCAGAAAAAGTTCCTGATTCTCCACCTCTGGGAAATTCTCGGTAAAAAATTCATCTATTACTTTTTTGATGAAAATTGTTCTTTTCGGCTTGCGGAGTTGCTGGAGCTTATTTTGGAAGAGCCGTTGCTGGAAAATTCGAGGTTTTGGTATGCTCCGGTTGAAACCTTTCATCGTCTGGAGGAGATAGATCGGTTCAGAAAAGCATCTGGAAAATCGGGGTTAATTCAATCCGTTCGTTTTATCCCTTCTGCCCAGAGAATCCTGTACCACCGCTTCGGGTTACTTGAAGCTGAAGAAAAGAAGGCCGTGCAGGACGTTATCCAGGAAGGCACAGGTGGTACAAACTCTCTCGAAGAATCTCTGATGCAGGTAAATGAAAAACGGCAACCGGAGGTACTGGATACTTTGCTGGCCTATGCTAACTACAGGTTGGTTGCGGAGGCTCCCGCCCTTGATCAAAAAATCCGGCAGGACAAAAAAAAGCTGTTGCTTGCCCGGCTCCGCCTCCCGCCTCGGACAGATCCCCTAGATGCAGTACCTGAACGAAAATCTCCGGCCAAGGGAAATCCGCCTCTGCTGACCGGCCTCGGTATAGGTTATACTCCGGCTCGGAATACATACCTGCGCCTCCATTGGAGCCCGTTCACCCAGGAAAGTGTGGGGCGGAACAGCCTGGGAGGAGATGAACTTACAGTGCTAGATACAATTGTGGGTATCGGCGAAGATGAATTTTTTGTTGATCGCTTTGACCTGATCAGAATCAGGAAACTCAAAACCGATCATCTTTTCACAGACGGAAAAAATGCCTGGTCATGGCAGTTGCGTACCGGTATGGAGTCGGTGGAAGAGGGTACTGCCAGCAAGCAGGATTTTTTCTTCTCTTTCGGTGCTGGTCAGGCCCGGAAAATCGGTGACAGCATTACCGCCTATGCTCTGCTTGATGCCTCTGCACATACTCATCAGTCTCATCTGCGTCTCTACCCGCATATCGGTATCCTGACAGAATTCGGTCAGACCAGATCCCGGATCTACGCAGGCGGTAGCTTGGATTACGAGGGTGATCTTGAAGCGGTCTACGGGGTTGAGCTTCAGCACAGTTTATCTGCGCATTCGGCTTTGTCTGTAGATGCTACTAATGAGGAAAAAATCTCTGTGGAATTGAAGTGGTACTGGTAAGTTTTTTGTATGCAGGGTGCCGTAGTTATTGTGGGCAAATACGCAGGTCTACTCCTGCAATCCCGCACAGAAAATGGGGATCGTATTTTTTGGTAAATCCTAATTGAAAAAAAATTGGGGCGGCCTGTAAGCCGAATTTTGTCCCTGCCGAAGCAGGCCATGATCATTTGACTGGGATGCCGGTCGCCCAGCACCTCGTGCAACCTACCCGGAAACTTCGGGCGGGCAGCCCTCAAACGTTTCCCTATTTGGTCTTGCACCCGGTGGGGTTTACCCTGCCCTTTATGTCGCCATAAAGGCGGTGAGCTCTTACCTCGCCATTTCAACCTTACCTGTGAACGGTTGTCCGTTCCATCGGCGGTTTGTTTTCTGTGGCACTTTCCTTCGGTTACCCAAAGTTCCTGTTAAGAACCACCGTGCCCTACGGTGTTCGGACTTTCCTCACCGGCCCGAAGACCGGAGCGATCATGCGTCCGCCCCAAAACTCATTTTTACTTTGTCTTTTCGTCAATCCCCTTATTGGCCAATTCATCCGCCCGTTTATTCTGTTCACGGGGAACATGAGCGATTGACCATTTATCAATCTTGGCCAGCAATCCTTTCACCTCAACAAACAAGGGCTTCAAGGTTTCATGTTTGACCTTATACTGTCCCTGAATCTGGCGGACAATCAGTTGGGAATCAAGAAAGATCTCCAGCCGACCGCATTTTAATTCAAGAGCGGACTGCAAACCCAGAATCAAGGCCCTGTACTCCGCTACATTATTGGTGCATTGACCAAGATAAAGCGACCGGGCCGCAAGCTCCTGCCCATCAGCGGCTAGCAGGACACTTCCGGCTCCGGCCTCACCAGGATTCCCTCTGGAGGCACCGTCGGTAAACAACCTACAGGAAGCAGCATCAGCGACCGATGGTGTGAACAGCTCCTGTTGTCGTGCCGGGGTATAAGCCTTAACCACCTTTTTGGTTCCAAACAGGACGGAACGCACTTCAACAATGGAATAATCCGGAAACAGTTCTTCCAGCGTATTGTCCGGCAGTTTATCCGCCAGAACAGCGGCAAGCTCTGACCTGTTCATACCGTTATCACTTATTATCCCCCGCATCGTCAGGTGGTATATAATACAGGGTGCGCTGGCAGGTCGGGCAAGAATAAATTTCTTCACCTATGCGAATATCATTGTACTTCTGCGGTGGCACGGTCATAAAACAGCCTTGGCAAACCGCATCCACGATTTGGACAACAGCAAGTCCGTTTCGCTTTTTGAGCAGTTTATCATACCGTTTTATTTTAGAAGCGGGCAACTCCCGAGCAAGTTTATCACGCTTGTTTTGAACAGTGGTACGACGAGTGTTGAGCTTTTTAATCGCATTCTCAACTTTTCCGGTTTCCTCAACAAGCAGCTCTCTTTCCCCCTGACACAAATTTTCCAGCTCAACTGCCTTGCCTTCTTCCGTTTCGGCTTGCTCCATAACCTGCAAAAGTTTTTCTTCAGTATCCTTAACTGCTTTTTTCGCCTCTTCAATTTCTTTCAATAATGCCTGATGCTCACGACTGGTCTGCACCTGCATCATCTTAACTTGTCGATCTTTGATACGTTCAGCCGCATCCTCGCCAGCTGTCTTGATATCACGTTGGCTCTGCTCAAGCTCCGTCGCTTTTTCCCTGCATTGACCGGCGAGCATTTCCTTATCCGTAATGGATTGCTCACGTTCGGTCAACTCCTCCTGTTTACGCTCAATTTTCCGATCAAACCCGGAAAGCTCTATATCAAAGTCCTGCAGGGCGATGAGCGTGCTGATATCTTCTTTCAAAGTATACTCCTCATGTATCAATTCCGACCGATATGCATTTCGGCTTATTAAATATTTTTAATGACAGAGCACCAGTTCTCCATCATATTGATCCAGTTTAAAAATTCAATTTTTCGTATGTCCGCCAAAAAAAAGAAATCGCAAAAATCTATCAACCCCGCTTTTTCACCAATCTCAAGGGTGCTTCCTGCCGCCC